>NZ_JARVRI010000001.1:0-266400 GCF_030209785.1 Arthrobacter sp. efr-133-TYG-120 | reverse complement strand
CGGGTCTTCCCGAAACACCCCTCCCTGGCCTCCAAGGCCGAACTGGGGCTGATCGCGAACGCCTAGGAATGCGCCCCCGCTGCTGTTCGAGCAGCGGGGGCGCGTTCCACCCCGAGCTTCATCGCAACGCGCGGTGAGTAGTTCCACGGCCAACATCAAACACAAGGGAGTGACGATGGCTTCGAAGAAAGTCTTGGCGATTGTGCTGGCCGGCGGTGAGGGTAAGCGACTCATGCCGCTTACCGGAGATCGCGCCAAACCAGCCGTCCCATTCGCAGGGAGTTACCGGCTGATCGACTTCGCCCTGTCCAATCTGACCAACTCGGGCTATTGGCAGATTGTGGTGCTGACCCAATACAAGTCCCACAGCCTGGACCGGCACATTTCAGAAACGTGGCGGATGTCCGCACAATTGGGCAACTATGTAGCGTCGGTTCCGGCTCAACAACGCGTCAGTAAAAGCTGGTTCCTAGGCAGCGCAAATGCGATCTACCAGTCGCTCAACCTCATCGAAGACGCCCGTCCTGACATCGTCGTGGTCGTGGGTGCTGACCACGTCTACCGGATGGATTTCGAGCACATGGTGCGCAGCCATATCAGTTCCGGCGCAAAGGCCACTGTGGCGGGCGTGCGTCAACCTCTGGCCATGGCCGACCAGTTCGGCGTGATCGAGGTGGACCAGGCCGCCAGTTCCGATACCGCGAGCGGCGGCCCGGCCAAGAGGATCGCAGCATTTGTGGAAAAGCCGGCTTCGACGCGTGGGCTTCCTGAAGACCCTTCCCAGTTCCTGGCATCGATGGGGAACTACGTTTTCGACGCCGATGCCTTGGTGGGGGCGCTTGAACACGACGCCACCCGGCAAGACACGAAACACGACATGGGCGGTGACATCATCCCCTATTTCGTTTCCCGTGGCGAAGCGTTCGCCTATGATTTTTCAAGCAATGATGTCCCAGGGGCCACGGATCGTGACCGCAACTACTGGCGCGACGTCGGTACTATCGACTCATACTTTGAAGCACACCTCGATTTGATTTCGCCGGATCCGGTGTTCAATCTCTACAACTCCGATTGGCCGATCTACACACGGCAAAGCGCTTCGCCTCCGGCCAAGATGGTTCGCGGGGAAGGCGGAACCGTCGGCACGGCCCAGGACTCAATTGTTTCCAACGGCGTCATCGTATCGGGCGGTCTCGTGGAAAATTCGGTGCTCTCCAACGATGCGTTCATTTCCAGTGGTGCCCGCGTTATCGACTCGGTGCTGTTGGACAACGTCACCATCGGCGAAGGGGCGGTGGTCAAGCGGGCCATCCTGGACAAGAACATCAGGGTTCCAGCCGGCGCAACCATCGGCCTGGACCCGGACCTGGACCGACGGCGCGGCTATAACGTCACGGATTCGGGCATCACGGTCCTGAGCAAAGGTCAACACGTACCTCTCCCGGATGAACACGACCGGGAACTCGCCCGTGCGGCACGCCTGGCTACCTGAAGTCGCGGGAGTTGGACTTCACTGTCAGGACCAGGGGTTCCAGCTTGTCCGCCACGAGATTGGTGACTCCTTCCGGCGATCGTTCGAGGAAACCCCGGACGACCAGCGCGGATGATTCCCGGGCGACGCGGCGATGCCTCTTCCAGAGGCCAACGCTGCAGATGACATTGAGGATGCCGCTCTCGTCCTCCAGATTCACGAAGGTGATCCCTTGCGCGGTCTGGGGGCGTTGGCGGTGGGTCACGACGCCGGCCACTTCAACACGCGTGCCGGACTCGACCTGGGAGAGCCGGTCCACCCGCAGCACCCCCCTCGAATCCAGGGCCTCGCGGGCATGGCGCATCGGATGGTCATCGGTGCTGATTCCTGTCGCCCACATGTCGTAGGCAACATTTTCCAGGGGGGAGAGCTCGGGCAGCAGCGGTGGCTGGACGGCGACGTGGGTCCCGGGCAATTGTCCTTCCCGCTCGAGCGCGGCATCTCCGGCTTGCCACAATGCTTCGCGGCGGTTCATTCCCAGCGAATCGAGTGCTCCCGCTGAAGCGAGTGCCTCCAGCTGATCCGCGCTGAGATTCGCGCGGCGGGACAGATCCGCCATGTCCCGGTAGGCGCCATGCTCCTCACGCTCGGTGACGATCCGCTTCGCCACTTCGGCGCCGATGGACGTGACGCCGTCGAGCCCCAACCGCACGGCGCGTGAGCCATCCCGCCGGTGCAGGTAGTCCTCGCGTGGTCGATCCTGCTGGAAGAGGCCGATCTCCGGCTGGTGGAAGTCCAAGCAGGAATCCATGCCGCCCACTTGGCCTGTTTCGGCACTTGCAGCCTCGTCGAGCACTTCGAGGGTCGCCTCGGCAAGGGAATGCAGTACATCCGGGCGCAACACCTGGACCCCGTGCCTGCGGGCATCCGCCACGAGGGTTTGCGGGGAGTAGAAGCCCATGGGTTGTGCCCGCAGCAGGGATGCGAGAAATGCGCCAGGGTAGTGCAGCTTCAGCCACGAGCTTGCGTAGACCAACACCGCGAAGCTCAAGGAGTGGGATTCCGCGAAACCGAAGTTCGCAAAGGCCTGGATCTTGGCGTAGATGGCGTCGGCGTCGTCCTTGCTGATCCCGTTGGCCGCCATCCCCGCATAGAGCTTGGCCTCGAGCGACTCGATCTTCTCCCGGCCCCGTTTGGAGCCCATCGCGCGGCGGAGCAGGTCCGCATCCTCGGCGGTGCAGCCGCCCACGGCAACTGCCATCTGCATCAGTTGCTCCTGGAACAAGGGCACACCCAAAGTCCGCTTAAGCACGGGCTCCAGCAATGGATGAAGGTACGTGATTTTTTCCGTGCCTGCACGGCGCCGGATGTAGGGGTGCACGGCGCCACCTTGGACCGGACCTGGGCGGATCAGCGCGATTTCGACCACCAGATCGTAGAATTTCCTCGGTTTCAGCCGCGGCAGCGTGCTGATCTGGGCCCGTGATTCCACTTGGAACACCCCGATCGAGTCGGCCCGGCAGAGCATGTCGTAGACGGCCGGTTCTTCCCGCGGGATGGTCTCGATGGTCCAACGCTCCCCGAAATGCTTGTCGATCAAATCAAAGGAGTACTGCAGGGCGGCGAGCATGCCCAGGCCAAGAAGGTCGAACTTGACCAGGCCCATCCACTCGCAATCGTCCTTGTCCCATTGCAGGACCGTGCGGTTTTCCATCCGGGCGCGTTCGATGGGTACCACCTCGCCGACAGGCCGTTCGGTGAGGACCATGCCGCCGGAGTGGATGCCCAGGTGCCGGGGGAAGCCCAGTATCTGGTCAGCAAGGTCCAGGACCGGGGCCGGGATGTTGTTGGTCTTGCCATCGCTGAGATCGCCCCAGTGATCGAGCCGCTTGGACCAGGCGTCCTGTTGGCCCTGGCTGTAGCCGAGTGCTTTGGCAATGTCCCTGACGGCGTTCTTCGGCCTGTAACTGATGACATTCGCTACTTGGGCCGCGTTGAACCGTCCGTACTTGCGGTAGACGTATTGGATGACTTCTTCCCGCCGGTCCGAGTCGAAATCGACGTCGATGTCCGGTTCTTCTTCGCGGAGGCTGGAGAGGAAACGCTCAAACGGAAGGTTGTAGAAGATGCTGTCGACGGCAGTGATCCCCAGCGCGTAGCAAACGGCAGAGTTCGCCGCGGACCCCCGGCCTTGGCAGAGGATGCCGCGGGAACGGGCAAACTGCACGATGTCGTGCACAATCAGGAAATAGCCGGGGAAGTTTTTCGCCTCGATCACTGCGAGTTCCTGCTCGATCCGGCGATGGACCCGTTCGTCGGCGTCCGGGTACTTGTCCCTCACCCCTTCTTCAACAAGTTGCCGCAGCCACGTGATGAGACTGTGCCCCGCAGGAACATCGAGCTTGGGAAGCTTCGGGCGGGCTGCCCGTAACTGGAATGCAAGCTCGTCTGCGATCTCGACAGTCCGTTCGACCGCGCCGGGGTAGCGGGCGAACCGCGCTACCATCTCGGAACCGCTCCGCAAATGGGCGCCGCTGCTTGCGGGCAGCCACCCGTCCAGCTCCTCCAGGCTGCGGCGTGCCCGGACCGCCGCCATGGCCGTTGCCAGCGGATATCCCTCCGGGGACGCATAATGTACGGCGTTGCTGGCGATGAAAGGTATGCCTGCGCGCTCGGCAATCCGGACGAGGGCATCGTTGTGGCTGCTGTCGAGGGGATTCCCGTGATCGAAGAGCTCCACCACCACGTTTTCCCGCCCGAATCTCTCGATCAAGGCCTCCACTTCCAACGCAGCGGCTTGCTCGCCGTCGCTCATGAGGGCCCTCCGGACTGAGCCTTTGCGGCATCCGGTCAGCACCAGGCAGTGGTCCCTCAGCGAATGCGCCAGTTCGTCGAGGTCGTAGATGGGGTGGCCCTTCTCGGCGTCGGCCGCGAGATGGGCGGCAGTCATGGCCCCTGCCAAACGGTGGTACCCCTCTTCCTGGCGGGCGAGGACGAGCAAATGGTCACCTTCGGGGTCGGCTTCGCCTTGCTGGGGTTTGCTGAGCCCGAGTGACAGCTCAGCGCCGAACACGGTCTTCAGCTCGTAGGCTTCGGCGGCCTCCGCCATTCGCACGATCCCGTAGAAGCCGTCATGATCGGTCAGTGCGAGGGCATGGAGGCCCAGCCGGACCGCCTCCTCAACCATCTTCTCGGGTGAGGAGGCGCCGTCCAGGAAGCTGTAGTGCGAATGCGCGTGCAGTTCGGCATAAGGCACGACGGCGGCACCCGCCCTCGACGCGACCCTTGCGGGATCGAGGGGGACCGGGCGGTAAGGCCCGCGTTTCCTTGACCAAGCGGGGCTGTCGCCGCCGTCCCCTTTGGACTTGCCGATCTCCGGCACGCGCCGGTCCGACAGCGTGCGTTCGAACTCCGACCACGGGATCGACGGGTTGTTCCAAGCCATCTTTGTCTTCCTGACTAAAGTTCAGTGTCTGGTGTTCAGTCGTAGCGGGCCTCTGCCCACCAGTTCTGCTCGTCCAGGAGAAGGAGCCAAGCCTCTCCGTTTCCGTCCACAAGCTGGAACCGGTCCGATTCAAGGCGATGATCGGCGTCCCACCACCTCTGCCGCAACGGCCAGGGGCCGGCCCACTGAGCTACCAGTCGCCGTCGTGCAGGGTCTCCGCCGGGACAGAACCACATGGGCGGGGCAAGCAATCCGCCGCGATGGTCTGTACGGACTTTTTCCTTGTTCGCATCAAGCAGCAGGACGGGGATGAGGGAAGCGAACACCGTGGCGGGCTGCGGGTCTGGAATCCTGCCCGGCCACGGCCTGGAGGCCAGGGCGGCCGTTCCCGCGGGCAAGGCATCTCCCCAAGGAACCAGGCGGCGCCGCTCGGCCAGCAAGCGACCTCCGGAAACCGCGGGCACTACCACGGCTTCATGCCCCAGCATGCTTTGGATCCGGCTGAGTCCATGATGAATCTGTTCCTCGGCTCCGTCTCCAAAGAGCGCCCGACCATGATGGGCAATGGAATCCACACGGACGGGGACGAACTCGACCCGCGTGACCGGTGACGACAGTCCGCCGCGTGCCATGCCGCCGTCGTGCGTTCCGCTGGCTTGGGCAGTTTTATCGTTGGATACAGGGGGCTGCGACTGAAGCTGCCAACGCACCCTGTCCACGACGTCGCTGGCTGTGAAATGGCGGGGGTGGCCCCACGTCCGCTCGGAGCGGCTCTCTCCTTCGTCAGTGATCAGAACCCTCAGCTCCGTGCAGACCAGGCCTTCCGTCTGCACCCCGGCCACGAAGGCGTCTGCCGTGGCGCGGAGTTGGAAGGCGAGTTGGTCAACCCGGTCCAGGCCGGGTTCGAACTCGACGCGTTGATCCAGTTTCCGCGGAGGAGTCCGGGGAATCACCTTGCGGGGATCCTGTCCGCTTGCCAGGGCATGCGCAGTGATTCCGGCAGCCCCGAAACGGGCCCTGACATCTGCGGCGTGAAGATTCGCGAAATTCCCCAAAGTGAGGATGCCAAGGCGTTTGAGCAAGGAAGCCAGCTTCGGCTGCCCCAGTACTTCCACCGGAAATGGAGCCAGGAAATCCCGGGAAGAACCCGGCGGGAGCACCCGGACGGCAGATAGTTCGCTGGTGCTCCGGGCTGCTTGCTCGGCGGCGAACACGGAATCGGCGATCCCCACCCGGGCCTCCACGCCGAGGCGGTCGGCCGATTCAAGCACAGCACCTGCTGCCGCTTCTTCTCCGCCGTAATATCGTGCGGCACCCTTGGCCCGGATAGCGCAGAGACCGGGTCGAAGCACTTCCACTCCAGGGGTCCGTTCCTCGAGTGACGAGACCACAGGTTCGAATTCCCTCGCATCCCGCACCGGATCAACGGCACACACCACCAGCTCAGGGCAGCGGGTCTGCGCTTCCCGCAGCCGCAAGCCCCGGACCACTCCCTCTGCCCGGGCTTCCGCGGAGCAAGCAGCAATGACCCCTTGGCCGATGACTGCCACAGGTACATCAGGCGGCAGGGCATCTGCCAGGCGGGCGGCGACGAGGGGCCAATCCGGGAACCAAGTCACCAACGCCCGTACCGGGGTTTCAAGCTGAAACAGCATCATGCTCCCATCCGATGGCGGGACAGATCCACCGTGCCGCTGTCCGCAAGATCCACGGAGGCCCTGCGGGAACTGCCCCGCAGCGCAACCTCGAGCTCGAGTTCCTGCTTGGCGAGATGTCCGTGGCCCTGTCCGAGCCCCGCCCACTCGTATCCATTCACGTGCAAGACGGCTTCACTCTGCGGCCATGGTCCCAAGACAAGGAGGACGGCACTCCGCTCCCGGAGCCTGGCTCCCAAGCGGGCAGCCTCGGCGGGTGCGACTTTTTCCGGAGCCCGCGCAAGGACCACCGAGAGCACGTCCGCCAGGGCGGCGATCACCGGCATCCAACTGGCCCCGGGGTCAGGCACCAGCACCAGCCGGTCGAGCGCAATGCCGAAACCTGCTGCCGCCTCGATCCCGAAGTCAGGCAGCCCAGCTACTCCGCACCATGAGCCGTTGCGTGACGGCCCGGCCAACAAGGCCATGGCCAGCGACATGGATCCCTGTACGGAGTACGCCGCTCCCGGTCGCAGTCCGCCCGGGAGAAGCCTGCTGAGCGAGGGGAGTACGGGAAGCGAACGTTCGCTTCCGCGCTTGCCCTGCATGAGATGGATCTGCGCCTGCAAGTCATCGCGCAGCGAAGCCGGCGAAGCGGAAGACAGGCGGGATGACATGTTTCAATTTTCGAACATATATTCGAATGAGTCAATCGGGGGCCGGATCCCCCTGCGAGCGCGACCACGTGACGCTCGACAGTGAAACGGCCAGAATCGAGGCGAGGATCAATGCCGACGCCGGGGCGGCAACGGCCCACGGTGCCCGCTCCACGTAGTTGATTCCTTCGGCAAGGACGAGGCCCCACTCGGGCGACGGCTGATGGGGGCCGAGGCCCAGGAACCCCAGGGCAGCCAAGGCGAGCGCGATTCCCGGAATCCGGAGCATCGAATGCCTGAACACCGGACCAAGGATGGTCGGGAGGATGTAGCGCCAGAGGATGCGGACCCTTCCCACGCCCAGGACCGGAAGGATCTTCACGTGGGGCTGGGCCCTGGCCTCCTGCGCCAGGGCGGCAGTGTGGGCGGCGAGGGGTGCCCAACTGACCAGGGTGACGGCTATCGCCGCACCTTCAGCCGATGGGCCGGTCATCACGGCAACGATCAGCCCGGCCAGGATAGGCGGAGCGGCGTTGGCTACTTCAAGGGGACCGGTGGCCGCGAGCGGGAAGAGCCCGACGACGATCCCGATCACAAGGCAAGCCAGGACCACGAGCAATGCAGTTCCCAACGTGGACACGGCGCCATGCCCCACCCGGGCAAGGAGGTCCCGTCCGCTTGCATCGGCCCCGAAGGGCAGCTCCAAACCCGGGCCGGCAAGCCGTGCATGGCTTGAGGTGAACGGATCGCGAAGCAAGCCCGCGACGACGATGAGCAGCAACGCTCCCGCAGCGACGAGCGGAACCGCGGCATCCCGCCGTCGTGGTCTTCCCGGGGAGTCCGGAACCGGAACTGTCCCCGAGCGCAGCGCTGCTCCCATGAGAAGGTTCCGGGCCGCGGCGCTGAGGGAACCTGCCCCGATCGCCAGCATGAGGAGGGCCAGTACTCCTGCCTGCAGCGCGGGTATGTCCTGGGCGCTCGCCGCCCCCAGGACCGCACGGCCCAAACCGGGAATCGCGAAGACCTTCTCCACGGCAACTGCCCCACCGGTGAGGCCAATGAGGACAAGCCCGATCTGGCTCATCACCGATGGCAGGGCCCGACGGAGCACAGCCGCGGTGAGCCTGGCGCGGCTTGCTCCGGCCATGGCCCACGTGGCCACCCATTTTTCGGCGAACGCCACGCCGATGGCGTCGGACAGGAGCCGCCCGATGAGCCCGCCGGCGGGCAGGCCGAGGGCGAGAGCCGGCAACACCGCGTGGTCCAGGACCTGCCAGCCGTACGGCGGGAACCAGCCCAGCCACACCGCGCCGACGACAAGGAGCATCGCCGCCAGCAGGAACTCGGGGAGCGCCGTCATGGCCGCCGCCACGACGCCGGAGCCCCGCCTGGGGTTCCCGGCCAGCCCCCGCATCACGGAAGGAACGCACAGTGCGGTGGCCACCACCGTTGCAACGGCCACCGCGCAGGCCATCAGGGTGACGGAGACGCCGAGGGTTTCCACAGTGCCGGCGCCAACAGGCGTGTTGGTGATCCAGGAATTTCCCATGTCCCCGCGCACAAGGCCTCCGGCCCAGTCGAAGAAGATGTGTACTGGTCCTCGATCGAGTCCAAGCTCCGCGCGGATCGTGCCCAGCGTTTCGTCAGTCGCTTCCCGGTCGGCATACCGGGCCCGCAGGATGGTGTATTCCGGGCTGTGTCCCGAAAGCCACGGCAGGAGCCCGATCAGCACGACTATGGCAAAGAGCGCCACAGCTCTGGAAACAGCAGCTTTGATGAACGCGGGGCACCGCATCAGCCGGAGATTCCTGTTTTGCTGGTGATCAGGGCGCGCTCGCGGGGATCGCGTTCCACGTTGCGGATCCTGGCCGATTCGCCTTGAATGATGCGTTCATGCAGCAGCGGCACGGCCGCGTCCTTCGAGAGGATCAGTGCCTCGGCGGCGGCAATTGCCGCCCGGCGCTCCGGGCCTGCCGGGATGGCTGCGGCCTTGCTCAGTGCCGCGTCCACCTCCGGATCGCAGAACTGGGAGATGTTGAAGGAGCCTTTGCAGGAGAAGTCGCTGAACATGTAGGCGACGGGATCGCCGGAGTCGAGGACAGTGGCCCGGGACAGGATGAAGGCATCGAATTTGCCCGCCAAGGCGTCTGCCTCGATGTGCTGGTACTCGCGGACTTCCTGCTCCACGATGAAGCCGGCGGCTTCGAGCTGCTGCTCAAGCTGCACGGCGACCTCGGGCAGCTCGGCCCGGTCCGTGAACGTGCCAAGTTTGATGCGGCGGCCATTGGCGGGTGCCGCGTCCGCCCGCTTTTTCAGGGCTTCGATGTATGAGGTGTTCTGCCGCTCCTTGGCGGCCCAGGGGAGAGCCGGGCCCAGGAGGCCTTCGGCGATGTCCGCCCGTCCTTCGTAGACCCGGTCAACAATGGAGGTCCGCTCGACCGACGTCCGTGCCGCTGCCCGGACCGACGGATCCGCGAAAGGACCCGCCTTGGTGTTCAGGTAGAGGGTGTTGGTGCGGGGCATGGGGACTTCATGAATCAAGTCTGCCTTGATCTGGGCGACCTGGCCTACGGGAATGGCCTCCACGACGTCGGCCGTTCCGGTCCTGAGGGCGGCAGCGCGTGCCGTGCCGTCGGGAACGTATTGGACGTCGACGCCGCTGCTCGCCGCCTTTTCGCCCCAGTAGTCGGCGAAGCGGTTGAGTGTTGCCGAGCTGGTGCCGTCCGCGGACGCCAGGACGTAGGGCCCCGTTCCGGCGTTGATGGGGCTCACGACGCCACCGGGCTTGTAGGCGGACGCGGCGAGGATGGAAAGCTGGGGACTGGAAAGCCGCTGCGGAACCAGCGGGTCGTCCGTCTGGGTGGTCACGACGACGGCGTTCCCGCCGTCGGTGCGGACGCTGAGCTGCACGCCGTCGAGGATCCGCGGCTTGGGCTTGGCATTGGCTGCTGCCGTTAACGACGCCGCCACTTGCTCCGCCGTCAGGAGCGTTCCGTCATGGAATTTCACGCCTGCACGGAGTTCGAAGCGCCAGTTCCTGCCGTCCAGTTGCGTCCAGGCCGTTGAAAGCGATGGCTGGGCATCGCCGAGGGCATCCAGGACAACCAAAGTCTCGGCGGTCTTCCAGCGTGAGAGTTTGAAGGCGTCGTCGCTCAAGGGAGTAAGTCCTGAACGCGGGGGCTGCAGCATGGCCACCTTGATCCGGGAGTCGGTGCTGCTGGCTGATGGCGCGGTGCCTTGGGCGAAGCAAGCGCTGAGGGCGGCGGCCATTGCGGAGGAGAGGAGTATCGCGGCAACTGCTTTTGGGCGTGGAATAGCCATGGATTGGTGCCTGTCTTTCGTGGGTGTGAGTGGATCAAACGGTGTGGAGTTGTTGCGGACGCGGTGCCGGGACGGATGCCGGAAGGAAGCGATGTATGAGTGCCGCGGAGCTCGCCGCGAGAATTGCCGACACCAGCCACGGAGAGACCGCGGCCAGGGATGGTGTGGTGGCCTGTTCATAGAGCGGAGCAAGGAGCATATTGCCGAGGAGAACCATGGTTCCGCCGCAACTCGCGAGCAAGCCGTAATAGGCGCCGGTGGAGCGTCCTGCGGCAAATTCGAGGACCAGATCCATGGCAACTGGTGCCACGCACATGTGCCCGACGGCGAGCGCAGTGACCAGCAGGAACGCCGGTAGCGCAGGGAATGCGTCGGGCGAGGGGAAGGCGGCCATGGCTGCGATAGCGACGAACCCCAGGGCCTGAACGGCGAATCCCGCGGCGAGCGCGACGCCCGGTCCCTTCCGTTTCATGAGCCTGGCGATGGGCCATTGCAGGGTGATGATCAAAATGGATGCGTAGGCGAAAATCGCCGAGAGCGCACCCAAACCCGCGTCGCTCCGTTCCAGCTCGATGGGCAACCCGAAGTAGAGCTGGTTGTAGGCAAAGAGGTTGACGCTATAGAAAGCCGCGAATGAGACGAAGCCCTTCTCCCTGAGGCAGGACCAAGCGTCCGACGGCGGCGCGGCGGCCGAGTTCCCGGCGGACGTTGCGACGGCGCTCGCCGTCGTCGCTGGTAGGAAAGTGCCGAAGACCACTGCCATCACGGCGAAGACCCCCGCCCCGACGAGCAGGGCCGCGTCGAAGCCGGTCTGAAGCAGGACGGAGCCGAGCAGGGGACCGGCCACGGCGCCGATTTCCCCGAAAATGACCAGCAGCGCGAAAAGAGTGGTTTTGTGGGGCTGAAGGGTGGCACGTCGTTCTTCGGCCCCACCCACAAGGCTTTCCAAAGCGGGTGAAAAGAGGGCGCCACCCGCCCCTGTGATGATGGCTCCCAGGAGGAAAAGGGGGAAGTCCGAAGCCCACAGCAACAAAAGGTACCCGGAGATCCGGGCGAGGCATCCGGCAATCATGACGGGCCGGGCTCCCCAACGATCCGCGGCGGCTCCGCCCACGAGGAACAATCCTTGCTGGGCGAAGGTACGTGCGCCGAGGACAATTCCCACGGCCATTGCGCCCATGCCAAAGTCCTCGCGCATCAAAACCGCCAGGAAGGGGACAACCGAGTAGAAGCCAAGGTTGAAGATGAGCTGGCTGGCCAGCAGTAGCCGGGGCGTGGGCTCCGCGCGTGAGTTCATGGCTTGTCCTGTCGTACGTCCCTGCCCAGTCCGGGGATGGAGGTGACAAGCTCCCTGGCCTCCCGGGTCTGTGGGTTCGCGTACACGGCAGAGGTGGGTCCTTGTTCCACGATGCTTCCCCCGGAGAGGACCAGGGTTTGGGAGCACAACCGGGCGACGGCGGCCAGGTCATGCGAGACAAACAGGAGCCCAAGCCCGTCCCGATGGACCAGCTGTTCCAAGAGGGCCAAGACCGAGTTCCTGAGGGGAAGGTCGAGTCCGCTCACCGGCTCGTCAGCCAGGAGGATGGTTGGCGCGGGGACCAGGGCCCGTGCAATGGCCACGCGTTGTTTTTGCCCGCCGGAGAGTTCCGAGGGCCGACGCGCAAGCAAGCCGCGATCGAGATCGACCCGTTGCAAGGCATCCAGGATCATCCTGCGGTGATCTCCATTGATGCGCAGTTGCCTCAGGGGTTCAAGGAGCAGCCGCTCCACGTTCATGCCCGGATCAAGGCTCGCCGCCGGATTCTGCGGGATGTATTGCACCGCGCGGCGGTACCACCTCAAGGACGACGCCGGGCCGGGCACAACCGGGGTGTCGTTGAACGTGACGGTTCCGGCGTCCGGCTTCTCCAAAGCAAGCAGGATCCGCAGGAGTGTCGATTTTCCGGCGCCCGAGCCACCCACCAGGCCAACGCTGTCTCCCGTGGCAATCCTGAGGGAAACGTCCTGCAATGCCGGCCGGGCCGGCCGTTGCTTCAGGAGCCTGCGGCCCGGGTAGCTGAGTCCGAGATTGCCAGCGCTCAGGACTGCCTTCATGCTGTGGCTCTCCGGCGGAGGGAATCGAATCCGAGATGGGCGGCTTCCACCAGTTGCTTCGTGTACTGGTGCCGGGGCCGCTCCACCACCGATTCCATGGATCCCTCTTCGACGATCCGGCCGGAACTCAAGACGAGGGCCTGGTGGCAAAACGCCGCAGCCACAGCAAGGTCATGCGTAATGAACAACATCGCGCCGGCGGCTGCGGAACGCGCGGATTCCGAATACACGGATTCCGAGCAAGCTGATTCCGAATACAGGGACAAGGCCTCAAGGACCTTGGCCTGGCTGACCATGTCCAATGCGGTAGTGGGTTCATCCGCTACCAGGACGGAGCTGCGGCAGGCAAGGGCGAGCGCGATGCAGACCCGCTGCAGCTGACCTCCCGACAGTTCGCCGCTGAAGCTTTCCATGGTCCGTTCGGCTTCCCCTATTCCCATCGACGCGAGCAGCTCAAGTGCCCTTTTCCGCGCCGCGGAGCCTGAAAGGCCGGCATGCCGCAGCGGGATCTCCAGCTGTTTGCCCAGGCGCACCAAGGGATTGAGCGCTGACATCGGGTCCTGATGGATAGCGGTGAGTCCCGAGCGGCGGGTTCGCCGGTCGGACAAGGTCACGTCTACTCCGTTGATCTGCAACTGCCCGGAGGCGCTCATCGAAGCCGGGAGCTGTCCCAGGAGGGCAGCCGCCGTCAGGGACTTGCCCGAACCCGAAGCTCCCAAAAGGGCCAGTCTTTGACCCCGGTCGACAGTGAAGCTGACTCCGTCAATCAGGGCGCGTCCATGGAGGGACACCCTCAAGTCTTGAACCAGGAGGGCAGGGTGCATGGTGAACTTTCGGCTAGGGACGATATGGTTACTGATGCTATCAATAATCATTCTCATTAATCCAAATGTTTCCGGGGAGCCGCCTGATGATCGCGCCTGGAAACCATGGAGACTACCTTGGGGAACAAGCAGCCAGCGACGGCGATCTCCGGACCATGCGCGCGACCCTTCCTTTTCTGCTCCGTCACCTCGACGACGATTAAGGCCAGGTCACGTTATTGCGGCGTGGAGAAGTGCGGCGTTTTCGGCTAGCCACGCTTGGCGGCGAAGAATCTTGTCCCCGATGCCCTCGTCCCACATCCGTTTCCACCCGCCGCCCTGGGTAAGCGCCCTGTGCCGTATCACATGCCAGGAGCGCACGGCGGCGTTCCGGGTTACGCCAACAATCTTGGCCCGATCGGCCGGGCCCAAGCCGTAGGCGTCCATCAGCATGGCAGCCCGGGAGGCGGCGTCGACTCCGCGCATGACGGGATCGCGGTCGGTGACGGGCATCCACGCGCCCCACCAGAGGAGCAAGTTCGCGACCTCTTCGGCCCGGGTCGCGGGGCGCAGCAGATCGAAGTCAATCAGGGCGACGGCGGTGCCGTCCCGGAAGACGACATTCTCCGGGGTGATGTCCATGTGGGCGAGGAATGTCGCCGGTCCCGCGATTGAGCCGGGGCACCCAAGAGGATCAGCGGCGTCGTCCCCGTGTGCCCAGCCGGGTACGCCCAGCGGCTGCACTGCGTCATCGTAGGCCCGCACCAGGCGCGCGACGCTGATGGCACTCGATTCGTCGGCTACCCAGCTTGGCCAGGGACGGCCGGCGGTGTCCCCGGGAACGAAACTCAGGGTGTCCCTGCCGCTGTCGTCGATGCCCAGGAATCGGGGCGCGCCCTGGAAGCCGGCCGATTGGAGGAAATCCAGGAGGCGGCGGACCCGCGGAGAAGTGTCGCCCACAGGGCGCCGCACTGTATCGCCCACCCGGACGAGCCCCTCCGTCACGTCCCCGCCAAGTAGCGGAACGGCAGGTTCCTGCTGCCCGGGCTCGACGTACGGACGGCTATCGCTAGTCATCGTCCGATGCTGCCATGGCGGGGTCGACTGCGCCAGCCGGTGTGGTCAGGGCAAGGGCACCGGCCCGACGCGGTAGTGTCATCAGCGATGGAAGATCTGGGCGGCACCGTACTGACAGCGGCTGGAGCCTTCGCGGCGACAAATCTTGATGACCTCCTGGTCTTGTCCGTTCTCTTCCTGTCAGCCAGGACGCGCCCGGTGCCCAAACTCTGGAGAATCTGGGTAGGTCAATACCTCGGCATTGGAATACTGACCGGTGTGGCGGCCGCGGCCGCGTTGGCGCTCACTCCCGTCCCGGTTGAGTGGGTTGGTTTCCTGGGTCTGGTGCCGCTTGTCTTGGGCTGCTACGCCTTGATTAAGGTTTCCCGCCCGTCCGGAGATCCACCGAAGCCCCGTTCGCTGACCGTGCCCGTGGTTGTCGCGGTGACAGTTGCCAACGGTGGAGACAACATCTCGGTATACATTCCGCTGTTCCATTCGCTGGGACCGACTGCTTCGGTGGTGACGGGGCTGACTTTCGCGGTGCTGGTGGCGGTGTGGTGTGCCGCCGGTTACTGGCTGACAGCCCACCCGAAGGTGGGCGCGTTCTGCCGGCGGGCCGGAAACTGGGCTATTCCCGTGGTGTATGTGGCGCTTGGGCTCACCATCATTGTCCGCTCCGGAATCATTGCGCTGCTGTTCCAGCGCTGATCTTCGTAGCATGCAGGGTTCTCCCATCCGGAACTGATATGACTGCGGGTGGGTTTCATCCGGAAGCGCGCAGGAGGATTGGCAGGATATGTTCCGAGGTTCGTTTGTTGTAGGCGCTCTGGTTCTGCTTTTCGGGGCAGCGGCCGTGTTGGGGTTCGGAGCCATCTTCCGGGCCAAGAGTGTCGCGGCCCGGATTGACGCCGCAGCCGCCGGGATATTGGCCGCCGCAATGGCGGCGGTAGGGCTCGGGTGGGCTCCGCTCGGTGTGGTCCCGCTGGGAGCGGCGACTGGCGTTGTCTTCCTCTTGTCCGTCGTGAGGATCGTGTACCAAGGGCCACGGGCAGCGGGAGCCGCCGGAGCCGGGCGGTGGTCGGCGATCTATGGCGCAGCGGTGGCAGCCCTCTCGGGCTGGGTGCTGCTCTCCGCGTCGAGTGGAGCCGGATCGGTGTCGGATCATCCAGGACACCAACTGGGCATCATTCTCGCCGACATCATGGGCGCGATCCTCATGCTTTTCGCCGCCACGGGTTGGCTGTTGGGCACGTTCGCGATGCCGGCCGAGAGTAAATCGCACGCCGTACCCCGATTGAAGGGTGTCCGCGAGGCGTTGGTGGCAGCTGGACTTGCCGTAGCGTTGTACGCGATCTCCTAAGCCCGGTGCCGCCCGGAACCACCTGGCGGCGGATTTAGAATGGAGCCATGATCGATATTTCGGTCGAGAAGGTAGCTCTTCTCCTGATCATTGCCGTTTTGGTCCTTGGACCCACCAAGCTTCCGGAGTACGCGAGGAAGCTGGGGCGGCTTATCCGCGAACTGCGGCGCATGGCTTCCGGAGCGCAGGAAAAGCTTCGCCAGGAGCTCGGTCCGGAATTCGAGGACATCGATTGGCGGAAAATGGATCCGCGCCAATACGATCCTCGCCGTATCATCCGTGAAGCCCTCCTCGAGGACGAGCCGCTTCCTGAGCCTGCCATCCCAACCCAGCCGCAGACCCCTGGACAGCCTCCTGCCCGCCCGGTTGTGCGGTTGGCGGCCGGGCGGAAGGCCCCTTTCGACGACGAGTCCACCTGATCCGTTAGTCGAGGCGCGGTGTGCGCGGGGGAGCGGTGCGGCGCTCGCCTGTTCCTTCGAAGGCCGCGGCCAGTGACAGCAGTGCGGTGTCGTCGTACGCGCGGCCGGCGAACGTGAGCCCCACGGGCATGCCGATATCGCTCATAGTTCCCATCGGTACGGTGACTGTCGGGATCCCCAGGTGCCGGGGGACGAGGTTGCCGTTGGCCACCCAGACGCCGTTGCGCCAGCCGAGATCGGCTGAGGATTCGTTGACGTCCATGTCGGCCGGGCCGACGTCGGCTGCCGCGGGGAAGATGACCGCATCCAGGCGGAGGCCGTCCATCCACTCCTCAAGGTCAACCCGCCGGGTCTCTTCGAGTCCGTGCAGTCCTTCTTCGAGGGACGGGATGTCGGTGACGGAGGAAGCCCCGTGCAAGCGGATGTGCGCCGGGTAGTCGGCGATATCGTCGTCGAACCCGTCATAACGGTCCGGGAGCGCGCCTTCCGGATGCGGGAAGATCGCAGCGCCGTCGACGTCGGCCAGGCTGTTGAGCGACGGATCCCCGTTGGCGGAGAGGAAGTCGTCCCAGGCCCAGGCCGAGAGATCGACGATTTCCCGCCGGAGGAAGTCTAGGCTGACCAGTCCGCGGGTGGCGATGGTGGGCGCTCCCGGGCGGTCGCCTTCGTAGTTGGAAACCACGGGGAAGTCCACCAGCACCACGTCGGCGCCGGCGGCTTCGAGGTCGCGCCGGGCTGCCTCCCACAGTGCCATGACGGAATCGCGCGTCTGGATTCGTTGACCGGTGGGTACGCCGATGCCGGGAGTTTCGCTGGTGCCGGCGTCGGGGTCCGCGTTGATGTACATGCGCGGCACCCCGAAGCGCTTGCCCCTCAACGCTGAGCGGGCGCCGTCTACGTTGGATGGTGCCAGCGCAGGGTAGGAGGCCGGACGGACCTGGGACGCGGCCGGGATCTGGACCCAGGGCTGCGCGCGCCAGAAGTCGCCGCGGGTTTCGGCGTCGTCGGCCACAATAACATCGAGCAGTTCCAAAAGATCCGCGATGGACCGGGTGTGCGGCACCACGACGTCCATGGTGGGGACCAGCGGCCAGTTCCCGCGCACCGAAATGACCCCACGAGACGGTGTGTACGCGCACAAGGCATTGTTCGACGCGGGCGCGCGGCCGCTGGACCAGGTCTCCTCGCCCAGGCCGAAGGCTCCGAAGCTCGCGGCGGTAGCGGTTCCGGAGCCGTTCGAGGATCCGGAGCCGAAAGCGGCGGTGAGGAAATCGCCGTTGTAGGGGCTTTCGGCGCGTCCATAGACGCCGCGCTGCATGCCGCCGTTGGCCATGGGCGGCATGTTGGTCAGGCCGATGAGCACGGCCCCTGCCTCGCGGAGGCGTTCGATGGTGAAGGCATCGCCTTGCGCGATGAGGTTTTTGAACGCGGGGGAGCCAGCGGCGGCCGTGAGCCCTTTGGCCAGAAAGCTGTCCTTGGCGGTGTAGGGAATGCCGTCGAGGGGCCCGAGGGCGGTGCCGCTTGCCCGGCGCATGTCGGAAGCCCGGGCATCGGCGAGTGCGTCGGGGTTCATCACCACCAGTGCGTTCAGCGTGATGCCGTTGCGGTCGTAGGCGTCAATGCGGTCAAGGTACGCCTGGGTGAGTTCCCGGCTGGTCACCGTGCCGGCTTCCAGGGCGGTGCGCAACTGCGCGATGGAGGCCTCGACGACGTCGAAGCGGCTCATCGTGCCACCGGCCCGTTGAGTGTGGGCTGCTGCTGCGTGATGCAGTGGATTCCCCCGCCCCGGGCGAGGATTGGCCGGGCGTCTACGGTCACGACCCGGCGGCCCGGGTAGGCCTCGGCCAGGATTTCCGCCGCCAGGGCATCAGCGCGCTCTTCGCCATAGCCGCATGCGATCACGCCGCCGTTGACTACGAGGTGGTTGACATAGCTCCAATCGACGAAGCCTTCTTCGTCGCGGAGGGTCTCAGGCGCGGGAAGCAGCGTGATCTCGAACGGCTTGCCAGCGGCGTCTTGCTGGGTTTCGAAGAACCGCTGCAGGGTGCGGCTGACCTCGAAGTCGGGGTGGCCCGGGTTGGTCTGCGAGTGCAGCAGGACCCGGCCGGGAGAGGGAAGGGTGGCCACCATGTCGATGTGGCCGCGTGTGCCGAGGTCCTCGTAGTCACGGGTGAGACCGCGTGGTACCCACACGGTCTGGGTGGTGCCCAGCGTGCGTGACAGTTCCGCTTCGACGCGTGCCTTGTCCGCGTAAGGGTTTCGGTGTGGATCCAGCTGAACGGTATCGGTGACAAGGACGGTGCCTTCGCCATCGACGTGGATGGCCCCGCCTTCGTTGACCAGCAAGGAAGTGACCAGTTCAGCGCCGGATTCTTCGGCGACAAAGCGGGCCATGCCAGCGCTCTTCTGCCATTCGGACCAGGCCGGGGCGCCCCAGCCGTTGAAGATCCAGTCAACTGCGCCGAGCACTCCGGGCCGTTCGTCGTCGACGACGAAGGTGGGTCCGACGTCGCGCATCCAGAATTCGTCGAGGGGAGCCTCAAGCTGTTCGATTCCGGCGCCGAGCATCCGGCTGGCCCTGTCCCGTTCGCTGGGGTCGACCACCATGGTGACGGGTTCGAACTCGGACACCGCATGCGCGACGGCGGTCCAGGCCGCGTACGCTTCTTCCGCCGAAGCGGCGTCGTCGCCCAAGGTCAGGCCAGTGCGGGGGAACGCCATCCAGGTGCGCTCATGGGGTGCGGTTTCGGCTGGCATTCTCCAGGCCATGGAAGTCTCCTCCGTGTTGTGAGGTGAAATGTGGTGTGAGGTGTCATTTCTTATTGATCGCATGATCAACAACAGGAAAACTACTTTAGACTGTTGTGTGATGTCAAGCACCATACAGAAACGCGCTGCGCGGAAGACGCCGGCCGAACGCGCGGCCGAAATAGCCGAGGCCGCCAAGGAAATAGCGCTTGAGCAGGGGCTTTCCGCCATTACGCTGCGGAACGTTGCAGCGCGGGTAGGGGTGGCCTCGGGCCTCGTCGCGCATTATCAGCCCAACGCGGAGGCCTTGGTGGCGGGGATCTTCTCGACCATCGTGGCGGCGGAGACCGAGGAGGTTGCCGGCCTTCTGGAGGCGCAGCCGACTCCCTTGGAACAGCTCGGCATGCTCCTTGAAACGCTCATGGACAGCAGCCGCCTGGACGTCACAGCCATTTGGGTGGAGGCGTGGACCCTGGGGCGCCGGAACGAGGCGCTCGCAGCCTGCGTCCGTGAGCAGATGGATGCATGGCAGGCCGTGGTGCAGCGCGTGGTCGAGGCGGGGATCGACGCCGGTGAGTTCGACACGTTCGACGCTCCGTCTGTGGCTTGGCAGATCCTGGGCATGGTGGACGGACTGAACGCCCAGGCGCTGGTGCGCTGGGATGGCGTCAGCGACCGCGGAACGCACCTGGCCCGCGCAGTGGAGGGCATGGTGGGTGCGGCCCGCGGTTCGCTGTTGCCGGGCGGCGTCCAGCACGCCGGGATGATCCCAAGTCCGGATTCCTAGTTCGGCAGGTAGTGTTCCAGCCGCGCGAACTCCGGTTGCGAAAGCTCGCTCCCGACGGCGGCGGCCCCCACCGCGCAGGCCGCCGCGAGGCTGCTTTCCTCGTCTAGGCCCGACGCAAGTGCGAGGACGAGCGCCGCACAGAAGGCGTCGCCGGTCCCCACGCTGTTGACGACGCTCGTCCTCGTCGCGGGCGCATGGGCGGTCTTGACCCCTTGCGTGTACATCGACGCCCCGCCCGCACCATACGTCACGGCCACGCGTTTGGCGCTCCGAAGCTGGGGGATGAGCTCGTACTCCGACTCGTTGACGATCACCAGATCGCACCGTTCAAGAAGCTCTGCCGGGAGTGCCTGTGCCGGGGCCGCGTTGAGGGCGAAGAACCCGGTGGTGCGGCGCGCGGCTTCCAGTACGGTTTCGACGGCGATCTCAAGCTGTGCGAGTACCGGCCCGCCATCCGAGAAATCAGCGCGTTCCAGCGAAACCATGGCGTTGGCTCCCGGAGCCACGGCGATCTGGTTTTCGCCCTCGTTGTCGATCACGATCAAGGCGGTGCCGGTTGGTGCGGAAACCTGCTCCACTGCCGAAGTGTCAACCCCTGCCCGGTCCAGGGCCTCCGTCAGAAGCCGGCCATCCGGATCCGCGCCGACTGCGCCCACCATGCGGGCGGCACGGGCGAGCCGGGCAGCTGCCGCGGCCTGGTTGCCTCCCTTTCCGCCGGGCTGGCGGGTGAGCGTGCCGCCGCCGATGGTTTCACCGGGGGACGGCAAGCGATGGACGCGGCACGTGAGATCGACGTTGAGGCTGCCGACAACAGTGAGCGTGCTGGGGTGGGGCATGAGTTGTCCTTCGGGTGGTGCTGGATTGCGGGGTCGGGTTTCCGGCCTAGTGCCAGAAGCCACGGTGGACTTCTGTCGCCTCGGGAAGCGGAACCGGGCCGGTCACGGCGACGGTGTTGCCGCCGTGGGCAAGGACTTCGCGGCAGGGCAGGTCAAGGGTGGGCACGCCCGACTGCTCGGTGACGATCGAGGCAAGGTCCTTCTCGGACAAGGCATAGACCACGCGCCCGATTCCCGCCCAATAGATGGCACCGGTGCACATGGCACACGGTTCGGTGCTCGTGTACAAAGTGCTGCCGGCCAGTGCCGCGGCATCGAGCTTCCTGGCGCTCAATCGGACCAAATTGGTCTCGGCATGCCCGGTGGGATCGTGTTCCGTGTTGACGGTATTCATGGCTTCCACGAGGGTTCCGTCCGGGGCCAACAGGAGTGCACCGAACGGGTGGTCGCCGCGATCCCGGGCAGCCCGCGCGAGCGAAATGGCGCGGTGCAGGAACTCAAGGTCGGCCTGGCTTGGCTTGGCGGGTAACGAAGTGTTCATCAAAAGCCCCTTCAGTTCGCTGCCGGCAGGGACAGGATCCGCTCCAAGAGGTGTGCCGCGGCGTCGCCCTTGACGGACAGCACAACCCGCGATGCCCGGTCCGGCACCTCCCGCACGCCGGCGGCTTCGCCGTCGAGCCGCTCACAGCGGGTCTTGCCGTGGGCCTCACCCTTACTCGTATCCACGGAAATTCCAACGTACGGGGCGTCGTCGAGCTCGAGGGCACCCACGGCGATTGCGGCCGCCAGCGGATCGTGGAGGGCGGCGCAGTGTTCACCGAAAATCGTGTTGTAGAAGGCGAAGTACTGGACGAGCATGCCCGACAGTGCGCTGGCCACCGGATGTCCGGCAGTTCCGAGCGCCGCACGATGGGCCTCATCGAAGCGGTGGTTCATGGTGACATCCAGGGGCACCAACGTGACCGGCCAGTCGGCTTCCATCACTGCGGCCGCGGCCTCGGCGTCGTTGAAGATGTTGGCCTCGGCGACGGGGCTGACGTTGCCCGGCACAAACGCGGCTCCGCCCATGATCGTGACATCGCGGACGAGTGCCGGGAGGTTCGGGTCCAGCTGCAGCGCGAGGGCCAGATTGGTGAGCGGGCCTACGGCGATGACGCGCAATTCACCCGGATACTCGTTGGCGAGCTGCACCAGCATCTCCGCGGCAGTCTCTGATTCCACCGTCAGTCCGGCGTCTTCCAAGGTGATCCCGCCGATGCCGTTCTCGCCGTGAACGTGCGGCGCCCCGCCGTCGAACGTCCCCATGAGGGGATCGTGGGCACCCACGGCAACCGGGATCCCGGTCCGGCCCGCAGCATGGAGCAGATTCAAGGTGTTGACGGCCCCGGTTGCGGCGCTGACGTTGCCGCTGACGGTTCCGATCCCGGCCAGCTCCACCTCTGGGCTCGCCAGGAGATAGGCGATGGCCAGGGAATCGTCGATGCCGGTATCGCAATCGAGGTAGAACGGCTGCGGTGTGGTGGTGGTCATGGTGCTCCTTCGGGGTTTTGGTGACGTGGGTTCGGGCTTAAGCATGGGCGGCGACGGCGGCCGGTGCCGCTGCGGCGCTCGCAGCGACAGGGCGGAGGATCAGGGAAGCAGCAAAAGCCGCCAGGGCGAAGCCTGCCGAGATCCACAGGGCAGTTTGGTAACCGGCGATGGTTCCGGCGGCGACGGCGGGTGCGACGACGGCGATTCCCACACTGGCTCCGATTCCAAAGCATGCTCCATTCAGGCCGGGCACGGAACCGGGCGCCGATTTGGGTGAATTCAGCACGGCGATCCCGCTGACGGTGCTCTGGAACTGGCCGAGATAAAGGACTCCCATGATGATCAGCAAGGCGAAGACCATCCAGCGGTCCGCGGCAAAGATTGCCACGGCGACTGCCGCGACGACGATCAGCCCGCTGCTGATCCGCAGGGCCTTGAACCAGCCGATGCGCTGCGCGAACCAGCCGGAGAACACCGCAGTGAGCACACCCACGAACGCTGTAGGCGTCAGGTACAGGAGGGCTGACATGGAGGCGGATAGTCCGTATCCCGCGTGTGCGTCCTGGCTGAGGAGGATCACGGTGAAGTTCAACGCCGAGAAGATACCGGCAAGGGTCAGCACTGTGCTCGCCAAAACCGGCCATACCTGGCGGGATCGCAACTGTTCGATGGCGATCAGGGGACGCGCAACCCTCTTTTCCACGGCCACGAACGCCAGCCCGGCAATCACGGCGCCGGCGAGATATCCAAGGGTCCAGATATCGCCCCATCCGGACGTGGAAGCCTGTCCGATCAGGTTGCTCAAGAGAACCAGGAACGTGCCCAGGGTGCCCGCGCCCCACCAGTCCATGCGTCCTTCCCGTGTCCGGGCGGCCCTTTTCGGGACGACGACGGCGACCAACACGATCGCCAGCACGCCCACACCGAGGACAAGGACAAAGAGGAACTGCCAGCCGATGGTGTCGGTGATGAAACCGCCCAGGAAGCCGTCGAGTCCGCCGATGCCGCCGTTGACCGCCGAAATGACGCCGACGGAAATGCCGAAGAGGCGTTTGCTGAAGCGCTCCGACAAGAGCAGGAAGGAAATGGTGAACGTGGCGCTCGTGGCACTTTGCAGGACACGGCCCACGAGAAGGATGGTCAGGTTCGGCGCCCACAGGCATAGGACCGTGCCGCACAACATCATCGAGAGGACGATCAGCAAGGTGCGGCGGCGTCCCAGGAAGTCGCTCCATCGCGAAAGCGCCATGCCCAGGACGGCGCCGGTCAGGAAGAACAGCGACTGGACTTTGGCCACGTTTTCGGTGGATTCCTGGAAATGGGCAGCCATGGCCGGCAGGGCCGCCGAGAACAGGCTGGCGTTGAGCTGGTAACTGAGGATCGAAAGGATGAGCGTGGCGATGAGGACGGGCACTCGCGCTGCTTTTCGCCGAAGGGGGAGCCCTGGGGTGCTGGTGGCTTGGGTGGTCATGGACAAACTTCCTTGTTTGAAACAAAACGGCTTCTGGGGGCGGCTCGATGCAGGTGTGGCGCAGAGCACAGGATGGCTTATATGTGCATCATACACGCTTGTTATACAAGCTCGGAATACTCATCGCGTAAACTCTGAACATCGACGAAGGGAGCCATCTTGGACCGCAGCGCTGAAGCCGTTCTGTCGGAGCCGTTGGATGCCACCGCCAACATCCCGCTCCGTGTTGCCGTGTACTCGCGCATCATGAACGCCATCAGGGCGGGGCACTTCCCCGTTTCCTCGCTATTGCCTTCGGAAACGGACCTGGGTTCGGCAATGAAGGTCAGCCGGACGGTAGTCCGTGAGGCGCTCATGCTCCTCGAGGAAGACGGCTATGTGCGGTCCCGCCGGGGCATTGGACGGTTTGTGGCCACGCGCCTGCCGCGGGTCGGCCTGGAGCGGATCAGGCCCATGGAGGAGATTCTCGCTGAGGCCGGATCCGCTATCCAGGTCAGCCGGACGCAGCACGTACTGCACCCGTCATCGTCGGTGTTTACCGCAGAGCCCCTCGGAATCCGCGAAGAGGAGCCCTCCTGGTTCTTCGAGAGCGTCCTCACACGGGACGGCTCTCCTATCGCCTTGGTCCAAGAGCACGTCGCAAGCAAGGGGGGTCTCATTGATCGTGACCCTGAAGCGGCACGCGCCATCGTGGAAGACGTTCAGGGAGAGGCCACGCTGCTGGCTAACTTGATCTCGGCTATTGGCCCGGCCTTTGGTCCCGGCGAGACCGACATCGCAGCAGGCACCCCGGGCGTCGCGCGCGGCGAGCTGCTTGAGCTGGATGCCCAGGACCCGGTGCTGATCCTGACCCAGACCGTGGAGCACTCCGGCCAGGTCGTCTACCTGGCCAAGACACTGGTCAACACCGGAGTGGTCCAGATCGGAATCATCCAGGGAACCTAACGGGCGGGCACCCAACTGACTCGCAGTAGATGTCGTTTTGAGGGCCTATAACGACACCTGCTGCTAGTCAGTTGGGGACTTGCGGGGCGAGGGTGGCCGTGGGGACTAGTTGGCTGGGCGGACGGCTCGTCCCGCGGCTGCGATTACCAGCTTCTCCGGGAGCAGCTTGACGGCCACCCGGGCAACAAAGGAGTTGAGCCGGCCATCCACGACGCTCGGCTTGTTCCCGCGGATCGCGGACATGGCGGTGTCCACCACCTGCTCCGGGGTCCGCAAGGATCCGGCGGCTGCTGCCTCGCCGGCGATGTCAAAGAAGGGCGTGTCCGTAGCCCCCGGGCAAACGGCAAGGACCTTCACGCCCGTTCCTTGAGTCTCCGCCCACAGCGCTTGGGTGAAGGAGAGCACAAACGCCTTCGTCGCGCCGTAGACGGCCATGTGGGGTATCGGCTGGAATGCGGCCGTACTCGCGATGTTGATGATGGCCCCCGAGCCGCGCTCAGCCATACCAGGCAAGTAGCGTGTGCTGGTACCGACCAAGGTGGAGCAGTTCAACTGGATCTGTTCGGCGTAGCGGTCGGCGTCCGCTTGGACGACTTGTCCGTGTGTTCCGAATCCCGCGTTGTTGACCAGGATGTCCACTGTGAGTCCCAGCGAATCGGTGGCGAGCTGGAGTTCCTTTGCGGAGTCCGGAAGGCTCAAGTCCATGGCAAGGACGGTCACTTCGGTGCCGTGCCCGCGGAGTTCAGCCGCAAGCGCGTCAAGTTTGTCCTGGCTGCGCGCAACCAGGATCAAGCGTGCGCCCTCAGCGGCAAGTCTGCGGGCGAAGACCGAACCAATGCCCGTAGAGGCTCCAGTGATGAGGGCTGTTTTGGCTGAAATGTTCATTTTCTTCTCCTACGTTCCGACTGTTAATAAACTGACTGTGCGGTTTGTTTTTTGCCCACGAGTCGAAGTCTCAGGCTCGTGGCCCGCTGCATTACTGGCTGGAAATGAACTGCTGCTCGAGGAATTGCAACAGCAGGTTCGCGCGTCTCTCGAAGGCATCGAGATCTTTGGGGTCAAGGGCATCGGTGACCGACTTCAACCCGTCGAATGCGGCCACGATAACCGTTGCCGCGTCGCCGGGATCGCCTGAAAACGCCAGGACGCCGCTTGCGCGGCCCCTTTGAAGGATGCCGGCCACGAGATCCACCCATGCGGCCAGGGGAGAGGCGCCACCGGGGTGCTCCTTCGTGGATGCCAGTTGATTCGCCAAATGCACCACGCCCCACGCGGAAGAGTCGCTCAGGACTGTTCTGACCATGAACTCCCCGAGGCTGCGCAACTCCTCCAGCGGGTTGTTCTTGCTCAGAATTTCTTCTTGCACGCGACGCAGCCAACGTGACTTTTGCTCGTCGACGACGGCCTGGGCCAACATTGCTTTCGAAGAGAAGTGGAAGTAGATGGCTCCCTTCGTGAGCCCGACTTCGCGGATGATGTCGTCCATCCGGGTCTGCTCGAACCCCTTGCGCGCAAAAACGTCCGCGGCAACTCGAAGGATCTCATTCCGTGTGGCCGCGCCCTTGGGCGTACTGCCTGTGTCGCCGAACTCCATATTGCCACGTTACAAACCGACCAGTAGGTATGTCAATCTGGGTAGTTCGCCGGCTTCGATCATCCGATGGGCACAGCGTGCCGATAGGATTTGGTCGTTTAATAAGGGGCGCAACAGTAGCGATCGCTGCTCTGGCAGATTTTGGGAGGAGTGGGGGGACCCAATGCGCGATGAAGCGCTCTTCGAGGCTTCCGTCAAGCGGGAGCTCGTTCATAAGCGCTCCGTTTCGGAAGTCTTCTTGACTGACTTTGTCCAAACAAGTTCAAGGCGGTTCATTGCGGGAGCGCAGTGGCCGCGATGGCACGTTTTTTATGGGTCGCCGGACGGTTCGCCTGATTCGGCGCTCATGGCTGAGACATTGAGGCAGGCGGTAATCTTCATGTCCCATTTGTGCGGAGTGCCCTTGACCCACAAGTTCCTCATGCCGTACATGAGCATCTCGGTAGAAGCCGCGCTCCTGGATCCCTTGGTACCTGCGCAAGTTGCGGTCGAACTTGACGTGAAGGATATGAAGCTCAGTGGAGGGCAGTTGTCCGCCCTGACTGTCACTGCTCGGTTCGTTGTTGACGGCACTCCCATCGGGGAAGGGGCCGCGGCGGCCCGCATTGTGAATCCTGCGACGTACCAGCGATTGCGCGGGGCGGTCCCCACTGTATTGCCGGCCGCTGGAGAAGACTTGCTGGCGTGTGCCGACGTCGGGCATGCCACCCAGCGGAACGTGATGCTCGGGCCAAGCTCGCGCCCCTTCGTCTGGCCGCTGCGGGTTGACCCAACCCACCCCATCTTCTTTGACCATCCGCTGGACCACGTCCCGGGAATGCTCTTGGTGGAGGCCGCAAGGCAGGCTGCGCGCGCAGCGTGTTCCCGGCCGGATGTCGATTTTGCCCTGTTTGAGGCGGAATTCATGAAGTTGGTTGAGTTCAGCTATCCCGTGGATGTTGTTGTGACTCGACTCGAATCACATGCCGCCCATGGTGTGATGAGAGTCCGGTTGTTGCACGAAGAAGAGACTCTGATGTCCTTGGTGGCTCAGGTCAAAACGCCGCATTGATTCAGGGCGTCCCTGGGCCTTGCGGGTGGCTGGGTATTAATGCCGGCATCATGAAACCCCACATGTCGTCAATCCTTTTGAGAACGTCGCGCCGTTCTGTCAGCACGTTGGAAACCATCTGGACGCCCGTGAAAGACGCAACCAAATACCGTGCGAAGTCTGCGGCCTCAACCTCGGGCCGCACGTCACCGTCCAATTGGGCTTGGCGCGTCAGCATCTCCATGGTGGTTACCCAGTCCTGGTAGGGACCTTTGACGTCTCCATTGAACGCCGAAGCTTCGAAGGTCAGCCGGATTCCGGCCCTGACGATTGGCTCATCGAGTAGCTGTTGGCCGAATGTCCGGCACATGGCGATCATGGTCTCCAGCGCGGGCAGTCCCGCGGCGGCGATCTTCTCCCCGGCGACACGCACGATGTTGTGCTGTTCGGCGATGACGGCAAGCGCCAGGTCTTCCTTCGACTTGAAATGGAAATAGAGCGCGCCTTTAGTGACCGAGGCGCGCTCAGTGACGTCGCTCAGGCTTGCATTCCCGTAACCGACCTCTTCAAAGATCGACGCTGCACCCTCGATGACTGCCGTTCGGGTGGCTTTGGCACGTTGTTGCATGATCCGCGTGGAGACCTCTCCGGTTTCTGCGTCCGGGATACTTGAGTACATGAAACTGACGGACCCGAAGATCGGTGGGGGACATGTCAACATGTGTTGACCATGTGCCCCGGGTACTGGTCCTCGGTTCGTCCGGTTTCATTGGAAGCCGGGTTGTAGCCTCACTCGCCGGATCCGGAGGGGCGCACGTTGTTGCACTCTCACGAAAACCGGTTGCAAGACTACGAAACAACAACGCTACCATTGCGACCGCTGACATTTCCGTCCCGGGGAGCCTGATTCCCTTCTTGGCCGGTACGGATGTGGTCATCCACGCAGCATCCTATGTGGGCGCCGAGCCTCGCCTTGCCCATGCGATCAACGAGGCCGGCACCGGTCACGTCGTTGAGCAGTGCCGGGAAGCCGGGGTAGCCCGGCTGATCTATGTCAGTACGTGCAGTGTTTACGGGAGCGGTCCCCACCGCGGCATTCTTGAATCCGAGGTGGGATATCACCCGGCCTCGGTTGCCAGCGCCACCCGTGCCGTTGCCGAACAGCTGGTTCTCGGCAACGGCGGCGAAGTTGTTCGCCCCAACCTCGTGTTCGGTGCGGGAGACCGCTGGTTTGTTCCGGGCCTGCTCAGGCTGATGAAGGTTGCTGGCGGGTGGCCGGGCGATGGTTCGGCGCTGCTTTCGATCATCGGCGTCGAGGCCCTTGGCAGGCTGCTTTCCGGGCTTGCGTTGGCACCCCGGCAACCCGGGCGCGCTTTCCATGCCGCATATCCGGAACCTGTTCCGGTGTCATCCCTCCTGGAGAGCGTTGCCCGGGTATTCGGTGTGGAGTGCCCCAAGTTCCTGGGAGATGACGAACAGGCAGGCCCGGCCTTGCGCGCGGCAGGATTCAGTAGCCATCAGGTTGACTTGGTGACGAAGGATCACTGGTATTCCTCCGGAGGCCTTTGGCGGATCTCCGGGCTCGAACCGGAAACGTTCAGCAGTGCCCTTGGTGAATTTTCTTCCGCCTACCACGTTTCCCGGGAGCCCAACCGGTCATAAACCGGTTGATCGGTTTGTTTAATGGCCGGCCAGTCTCTAGACTTCAGTCCAGCGGCTCGTTGTGTTTGCGGCAACTAGTTGAAGGGCAGTAATGGGGGGAGGTGCGGCCGAGCAATCGACCGCACCTCATCTGTCCTACCGCACATCCTCGGTCCGGGTGCCGACGGCGTTCGATTTCCTATCTCACATCCTTGTGGTTTAGTATTGACGAGTTGCTCCGGCGGGGATGGAAGTCCCGGTGAGCAAAGTTCGGGGCTGTGGCGCAGCTGGTAGCGCACCTGCATGGCATGCAGGGGGTCAGGGGTTCGAGTCCCCTCAGCTCCACCACAAGAAAAGGGAATCACCCGAGCGGGTGGTTCCCTTTTTCGTCTCTCCGTGGCAAGCGTCAGGCACGGCCCCGTGCTACTCGCGCTTGACTCCATATTCTGCCGCGCTGACAAACTCGATCGCCGAGTAGGTCTCGTCGCCTACCACCCAGGCGTTGTGTCCGGGCGGAATGGTGTACGAATCTCCTTTGGAGATGCTGATCTTCTTGCCGTCGCTGGTCTCGACTTCCAGTGCGCCGGCAATGCAGTAACCCACGTGGTTGAGCTGGCAGGAATCCGTTTGGACCACCGGTTTGATGCAGTCCGCCCAACTCCAGCCCGGTTCGAAGCTGAGGCGGCCGATCGTGTAGTCACCAACAGTGACGTTTTCCACCACGGTTTTCTCCGGGCGGCGAACTTCATCGGGGGAATTGTGCGACTTTACTTCAAGCTGAGTGACGAGGTTGACAGTCATGGTCTGCTCACAAGGGGAGTGGGAGCCTGGTCTTCCAGGTCCGCAACGTGGCTCGCCCTTCGCAGCGGACCCTGATGTCCGGGCTGCTTGCGGCGCGTGCCGTGCCTTCAGCAGCGGTCAGACGGTCGATTACTTGCAATCTCTACCATCCTCCGCCACCCCCGTGTTGTCGAGGGTTCCTGAGGGGGATAGATTGGTGCACCGTGACCTTGACCGAGCTGGATGCACACCTTGAGACGCTCTTCGGCACCCTGCGCCGCTTTCCCGACGTCGAGGCGGAGAACCTGCATGCGCATGACGCCACCGACCGGCTCCTCCTTGAGAGCGCGGCGGGCTACCTCAGTAATCCGGAATCCCGCGTTGCGGTGATCGGCGACCGCTACGGAGCCCTGACCCTCGGCGCCTTGGCGGCGCTCGGCGTCGGGCACGTCCGGGTGACCCAGGACCCCTACGCCGGCAGGCTCGCGCTGCAGCGGAACGCCGAGGCGTCCGGGCTGTCGGGCCGCTTTGATCAGTTCGAGCTGGGCGCCGGCCTGCTCGACGGCGCCGAACTGGTGATCATGCAGCTGCCCAAGGCCCTCGCGGAACTGGAAGAAATCGTCGACGCCGTTGCGCGCTTTGCGGCGCCGGGAGCTGTCCTGCTCGCTGGAGGACGCGTCAAGCACATGTCCCTGGGCATGAACGCCGTCCTTGAACGCCGCTTCGAATCGGTGCAGCCGCAGCTTGCGCAACGGAAGTCACGTGTCCTGCTTGCCGCCGGTCCCAAGCGGCCGGACACCCCGGAGCCCTTCCCGGTCTCGGAACAGAACACGGAGCTGGGGATGACGGTCTGCGCCCACGGGGGTGCGTTTTCGGGCACGAAGCTGGATATCGGCACGCGTTTCCTCTTGGGCTTCCTGGACAGGATCCCTGGAGCGCGGCACGCGGTAGACCTCGGCTGCGGTACCGGGATCCTCGCCACGATCTACTCCCGGAAGCATCCCGACGCCCGGGTTACGGCGACGGACCAATCGGCGGCAGCCGTCGCTTCCGCGAGGGCAACCGCGGCAGCCAACGGACTGGCAGATCGCATCACGGTAGTCCAGGACGACGCCATGTCCACTTTCGAACCGGGCAGCGCCGACCTCATCCTGCTGAACCCGCCGTTCCACCTCGGCGCAAGCGTCCATGCCGGGGCGGCCACGAAGATGTTCGATGCCGCGGCGAGGGTCCTGTCTTCCGGCGGCGAACTCTGGACTGTCTACAACAGCCATTTGCAGTACCGCGCGGCGCTCGAAAGGCTGATCGGTCCCACCACCGAAATCGGCCGCAACCCGAAATTCACCGTGACGCGCAGTATCAAACGTTAACCATCAGAGCGCTTCCGACAGCAACTGCTCCACCCCGAAGTGCCCGATTCCCGCCATCCGCGGATTGTCATCCGAGAAACTGACCATCGCCGTCGCAAGGACCACAGCCCAGCCGCGGGACCGGGCCCACGTAGCGGCGTCCACCGCGCCTCCGAAGGCCGCCATGAAACGGCGCCGCGCACCGCCGTCGAACATCAACCATGCCACGGCGAGGTCGACGGCGGGATCCCCGGCCCCGAGGTCGCCGAAGTCGACGACGGCGGCGAGGCGGCCGTCGGGCCGCAGGAGGACGTTGGCCGGGTGGAGATCTCCATGCAGCCACAGCCCGGGGCCGTCCCACGGCGGCGCCCCGCAGGCCTCGGAAAAGAGCGTCCGCAACCGTGCCGCCTGCGGATAGCGGCCGGAATCGTCGAGCCGCTCCATGACCACGCCGGACCTCGCTGCCAAAGGCACCCCCCGGACGGGATTGACGGGCGCGCCCGGTGCGGCCGGAACGTGGATGGCGACGAGGAACGCGGCAAGGTCCTCGGCTGCCGCGTTCCGTAACTCCTGGGGCGCCCGCGCCGCGGAGAGTCCCTCCAACCAAGGAGTCACGCTCCACGGCCATGGATAATCCGCGGATGGCCGCCCCGAATGGATGGGGCTGGGGAGGGGCACTGGCGAACGCTTGGCATACCCGGGGAGATAGTGCTGCTCATGCAGTATCAGCTGCGCTGCCGCCTCCCGGCGGGGCAAGCGGACGGCCCACTCCTTGCCGAGCCGGTACATGACGTTGTCCCAGCCGTTGGCCACCAACTCCAAGGGAAGGTCGGCGAGCCCTGGCAGTTGATCTTCGAGCAAACTCCTCACCAACCCTGCGGTGATGTCCAGCTCGGCCTGCGGCATGAGTGCCATATTCCGGGGCCTCCGATCAGCAATATCCGGGTCCATTACGCCTGGGCAGCGTGTGGGCATACCGGGACAAGCACAGGTGCCGTACGATGCAAATGCAACAGCATTATTCGAATGATTTTAGGGGAATCCGTGACTGAGATCCGCCAGCCGACTCCGAGGCGCGGAACCAATCTGCCCCGCATGGGGGACTTCAACCTGACCGTCATTCTCGACGCAATCAGGCGTTCGTCCGGCGGACTGAGCCGGGTGGAACTCGCCCAGATTGTCGGCCTTTCACCGCAGACCATTTCGAACATCTCCCGCCGCCTCCTGGATCAACATCTCATTGTCGAAGCGGGCAAGGAAGGCAGCGGCCCGGGCAAGCCCCGCACGATCCTGCGCCTGAACCCTTCCGGAATGTACGCGCTTGGCGTCCATCTCGATCCTGCGGTCATCACCACCGTGGTCCTGGACCTGGTCGGAGACGTTGTGAAGCACTCCAGGATTCCCACGCCGGCCGGAAGCAATCCGCAGCGCGTCATCGCCGCCATAGCGGAGGAAATCAAGGCGCTGATCGAAGATTCAGGTGTTGATACGGGAAAGATCGCGGGACTTGGCGTCGCGGCGCCGGGCCCCATAGACCTTGACGAGGGTACGGTCGTGGATCCGCCCCTCATGACGGGTTGGGACCGGGTGCACTTGAGGGACGCCCTTGCCGAAGCCACCGGGCTCGAGACCCTTGTGGACAAGGACGTTACCAGCGCGGCCGTCGCCGAAACCTGGGCGGGCGGGGCCAGCGGCACCGGAAGTTTCATCTTCATGTATATGGGTACCGGTATTGGTTGCGGCATCGTCTTGAATGACGAAGTTGTCCGTGGAACGTCCGGCAACGCCGGTGAGATCGGACACATCATTGTCGATCCGGACGGGCCAGCATGCGATTGCGGCCTGCGCGGTTGCGTCAAGTCCTCCTGCATCCCGCAGGTGCTCGTGGCCGAAGCCGAAGAGCAAGGTGTCCTGAACGGTGGCCGCAAAGGCACCGAAGGCCCGGAGGTCCAGGAAGGCTTTGCCCGGCTTTGCGATGCCGCGGATGCAGGTGACGAACGGGCCATCGCGATCATAGACAAGTCGGCGGTGCTGGTTGCCCGGGCGGTCGCGGTGGTGACCAACACCCTCGACGTCGAACGCGTCGTGTTTGGCGGCCCGTTCTGGGGCCGGATGTCCGAACGTTACCTGGATCGCATTCCGCCCTTGCTCGCGGCCAACAGCGCCGCCAACAGCATCCACGGCATCGAGGTTGTCGGGACCGGAGTGGGCGAAGATGTCGGCGCCATCGGCGCGGCCTGCCTGGTGCTGGAACATACGCTTGCGCCGCGCGCCCAGCGGCTCCTCTTGGAAGGCTGAGGCCTTCACCACGTCCTGCGTCGCAGGGCCGCATTTATCAATATCGGTAACAGGCTGGGCCAGCTGAAGTGTGGGGGCTGCAGCCGCTTGAAGATCGGAGCGTCATGCGTCGCCCAGTCCGGATCGGAGCAGCACTGCTCGGCGTCGTAGGCCTTTTGGCCTCGCCCGCCTGCTCTGCCCAACCGCAAGCTGTTAACAAACAAACCATCAAGATCGTCTATCAAAAGACGGACTCCTTCACCGCCCTGGACAAAGTCTTCCAGGACGCCAAGCAGGAATTCGAGGCGGCAAACGCCGGCGTCACCGTGGACTTGGAGCCCATCCAAGCCAACGACGACGATTACGGCACCAAGCTCGCGCTGGCCCAGCGTTCCCCGGACACGGCTCCGGACGTCTTCTACGAGGACACCTTCAAGGTCCGCTCGGACGTCGACGCCGGATACTTGCTGAAACTCGACTCGCAGCTGGCCGCGTGGGACGAGTGGTCCAAGTTCAACGAGGGTGCCAAGGCCGCGGGACGCGGTGACGACGGCAGCATCTACGCCGTCCCGCTCGGCACTGACACGAGGGCCATCTGGTATAACAAGACAGTCCTCCAGAAGGCCGGCATCTCGGTGCCCTGGCAGCCGAAGACCTGGGAAGACATCCTGGTTGCGGCCCGCACGATGAAGGCCGCGGATCCGGGCGTGATTCCCTTCAGCATGTACGCCGGAAAAGGCACCGGTGAGGGAACCGTCATGCAGAGCTTCTACGAATTGCTCTATGGAACGGGAAGCTCCCTGTATTCGGAAAGCGACAAAAAGTGGGTTGTGGGTTCCAAGGGGTTCACCGACTCGCTCCAGTTCCTGAAGACCCTCTACGACGAGAAGCTTTCCGTGACCCCTGCGGATGCCCTCGATTCGAACGTCTGGAAGAAAGTCTTTGGAAAGTGGCTGCCGCAAGGCAAAATGGGTGCCACCGTGGAAGGCTCCTACGCGCCGTCTTTCTGGCAGAAGGGCGGCTCCTACGAATGGGCCGGCTATGCGCAGGACATGGGAGTGGCCATGTTCCCGACACAGCGTGGACAGGATCCCGGTGGCGTGAGCATGTCCGGTGGATGGACGCTCGCCGTCGGCGCGAAGACCAAGACCCCGGACCTGGCCTTCAAGTTCCTGACCACTGCCGTGAACAAGAAGAATGCCTTGGCGTTTGACGTGAACAACTCGCAGATCGCCGTCCGCACCGATGTCGCTTCCGATCCCGGATACCAAGCGGCCAACCCGTTCGTGAAGGATGTTTCCGATTTGGTGGGCGTCACCCACTATCGCCCGGCAACCGCCGACTATCCGAAGATCTCCCTCGCGGTCCAACAAGCCACCGAGGCTGTCATCACCGGCAAACAAAACCCCGCGGAAGCCGCAGCCGAATACGACGCTTCGGTCAAGAAACTCGTCGGCGACGCCAAGGTCATGCAGAAATGACGCATGGCAGTCCCTGATTCCCTCAACCGCGGTTCCCTGCGACGCAGATCGCCCGTCCGAAAGGCTCTGCGTCGCAGGCTCCGCTTGTTGCCGGTTTTGCCGTCAATACTGATGTTGGCCCTCTTCATGGTGGCACCTGTGGCGTGGTCCTTCTACGCCTCCTTCACCAACGCCGCATTGTCCGGCAAGGCGGCCTTGAACCCCCAATGGGTCGGCCTGGACAACTACGCGCGGATGCTGACGGATTCGGTCTTTCCGCTCTCGGCATGGCTGACGGTAATTTTCGTGGGCGTTTCCGCGATCCTCGGACAGAACGCCCTGGGCCTGGTCATCGCCCTGTTGATGACGAGATCCGGGGGAGCGACGGCGTCGCTGGTGGGCACGGTGGTGGTCGCGGCGTGGATCCTGCCGGAGATCGTGGCGGCCTTCGCGGCCTACGCGTACTTCAGCCAAGACGGCACACTCAACCAGCTCTTGGCAATGTTCGGTGTCCAAGGCACCAACTGGCTCTACGCTTTTCCGATGGCCGCCATCATCCTGGCCAATGTGTGGCGCGGCACCGCGTTCTCGATGCTGGTCTACAGGGCCGCGCTTTCCCAGGTCCCGCGCGACATTTCCGAAGCCGCCCTCATGGACGGCGCCAGGGGTTGGCAACGCCTGGCCTTCATCACCCTGCCGATCATCCGGGGAAGCATCGCCACGAACCTCATGCTGATCACCCTCCAGACTCTCGCGGTATTCACCCTCATCTGGGTGATGACGGCCGGTGGTCCCTCCAACGCGAGCACCACCTTGCCCGTGCTGGCGTACCAGGAAGCCTTCAAGCTCGGAGACATCGGCTACGGCACCGCGATCGCTTCGGTATTGATCCTGATCGGCATGGTCTTCGGGGCTGTGTACGTCAGGCTGATCCGCGGGGCGAAGCCGTGACCTCCCTGCGGCGTGCGCCCCTGCTCGCCGGGAAGCGCCCGACGGCGGTACCAGGGCGGCGGCTCCGCGTGCGCTTCGCTGCCAATGCGGCTTTGGCCGTGATTGGGCTGTGCTTTGTGCTGCCCCTTGCGTGGTTGCTTCTCGCCTCCGTTGATCCGAACGCCGGATACGAGACGCGGTGGCCGCAATCGGCGTCGCCCGCCAATTTCGCCGCCGTGATGACGCCCGGGCTGCTCTTCCAGCCGCTCGTGAACAGCTTCCTGCTCTCTGCCGGAACCGCCGTCGTGAACCTCGCGGTTGCCGTGCTAGCGGCCTATCCGCTGTCCCGCTACCAATCGCGATTCAACAAGCCGTTCCTCTACGCGATCCTGTTTGGCACTTCGCTCCCGGTCACGGCGATCATGGTGCCGGTCTACGGCCTGTTCGTACAGTTGCAATTGCTGGACTCGATGCCGGCAACCATTTTCTTCATGGCAACCACCACCTTGCCGATGGCCATTTGGATGACCAAGAACTTCATGGACTCCGTGCCGTTGGAGCTGGAGGAAGCCGCCTGGATGGACGGCGCCTCGGGACTGGCCACGCTGCGGAGAATCGTGGTGCCCCTGATGAGGCAGGGGCTGGGAGTGGTGTTCATCTTCGTCTTCATCCAGGCCTGGGGGAACTTCTTTGTCCCGTTCATCCTGTTGTTGTCTACCTCAAAGCAGCCGGCCGCGGTGTCTGTCTTCAGCTTCTTTGGCCAGCACGGAGCCATTGCCTACGGGGAACTCGCCGCGTTCTCCATCTTGTATTCGGTCCCGGTGCTTATCCTCTACACGGTGGTCGCCAAGGGTTCGGGAAGCGCGTTTGCGCTGTCCGGCGCGATGAAGGGCTGAGCGGCCGACAGCCAGGACTCAGTCGATGTCCTCCACGATGGTGCCGTAGGGGATGGAATCATCCAGGTGTGCTTGGTGGCCGGTGAGGCCGCGGTTGTAAAGCACCCGCACCCCGTGAAGCTTGTCCGCGGCCGATTGCATCAAGATGGGGCGGACGGTTTGGATGAACCGCTCGTCCTTGCCGTCGAGGTATTCCTGATAACTGGCTGGAAGCTGGATCATGGCAAAAGAATAGTCCTGCAGGACCGTCATGGGGAGGGCTCGCAACGGGCTTCTCTGTGGCGTACTGTTTTCGGCTTTAAACCCTGCCGTTAGCCAAAGCGAACAATCTTCAGAAATCAGGCGAAACCTAGCGTAAAAATGCGTCTTAATTCGGCAGGGGATTTGTGGCGCCCGGAACCCCGATCTAGAGTCGTATTCAAGTTACCGCGGTAACGTGTCAGCGATCCTCCGCCGGATCTGCCTCTTGAAGGCAGGCAGGAGGGTGTGGGTGCCCCCATGTGGGCCTGACATTTGCACACGGACAACTTCATTCCAGGCGTAACAGTCGCGGCTGCGCCCTGCTGGAGTTCGTTGCGTGTATCCCCAAACTCAATTCACCGATTCTGCAGTCCATGGACCTGGCTTTCAAGTCCGTGAACGCAGGCCCGCTGACACACAGCCAAGGACGCAAATGTCACCACCAAGCCTCATCGACACCCATCCAAACTTGACCGGCACGGCTCCCGTTGCCCTGTCCTACGAACTTTTCCCTCCCCGCTCTCCCGCCGCCGCGGAGTCCCTCTGGACGACCATCGGGGAGCTCGAGGCCACTGACCCCGATTTTGTCTCGGTCACCTACGGCGCCAGCGGCTCCAACCGGGACACCGCCGTCGAGCTCATCAACCGGCTGCTGCTCGAAACGACCCTGCGGCCATTAGCCCACCTGACCTGCGTTGGAAACACCCCGGAGGAATTGGCCGAGATCATCGGCGAGCTCCTGGACAACGGCGTGCGCGGCATCTTTGCGCTGCGCGGCGACCTCCCCAAGGACAGCGGACAGCCGGTCAACGGTTCGCTGCGCTACGCCCAGGACCTGATCGAACTGATCCGGCGCGTGGAACAGCGACGTTCGGCCCTCCTGTGCGCGGGCAAGATCGCCGTTGGCGTGGCCGCCTATCCCACCCGCCACCCTGAGTCGCCGAGTGTGGAGCACGACGTCGAGGTGCTGCTTGCGAAGCAGCGTTCGGGCGCAGACTTCGCCATCACGCAGGTCTTCTTCCACACCGAACAATATGCGGACCTGATCTCCCGGGCCCGGCGTGCGGGCGTCACGATCCCGATCATCCCGGGCGTCATGCCGCTGACCAGCCTTCGCCGGCTCAAGCGCCTCGGCGAGCTCACCGGCGTCGAGCCGGCACCGGAGCTCATCGAGAGCCTTGCCGCGGCGGACAGCGACGCCGAACGGCGCAGGATCGGAGTCCGTGCCACCGTGGACCTGGCCAACGCCGCCCTCCAGGCCGGTGCTCCGGGCATCCACCTGTACACCTTCAACGAGCACGCCTGCGCCCTGGACGTGCTGGACAAGCTTGCCTTGCCCCGGCCGGCCAGGCCCGCCAGCAGGCTCAGTGCCATCGCCCGCCGCCAAGAACTCGTCAGCTGATCAGCCAACGCTGCTCCGCGCACCCCTAGACACATCGATTTGCACCTACTGCCCCAAGGAAATCCCATGACTGAACAGAACATCACCCAATTCCCCGCCGCATCCCTGCTCGGCTACCCGCGCATCGGCCGCCGTCGTGAACTCAAGAAGGCTGTTGAAGCGTACTGGGCCGGCAAGATCGACGCCGCTGCCCTTGACGCCGCTGCCAAGGACATCCAGCTGACCACAGCGAAGCGACTCCAGGAACTGGGCCTCAACGAAGCCGCCGCCGTTCCGGGCACCTTCTCCTTCTACGACCAGGTGCTCGACGCGACGGCTCACTTGGGTGCCGTCCCGGCCCGTTTCGGCCAGTTGCTCAACGCCGAAGGCCAGCTCGACATCGATGGCTACTTCACCTTGGCCCGCGGCAACAAGGAACAGCAGCCGCTGGAAATGACCAAGTGGTTCGACACCAATTACCACTACCTCGTGCCGGAAATCGGCCCGGAGACCGACTTCAAGCTCGCCTCCAACCGCATCGTGGAGGAATTCGAGTTCGCCCTGGCCAACGGCATCGAGACCCGCCCGTACATCGTGGGCCCGGTGACCTACCTTCTGCTTTCCAAGGCTTCGGACGACGCTCCTGCGGGCTTCGCCCCGCTGTCCCGACTCGAGGACATCCTCCCGGTCTACGTTGAGCTGCTCGGCAAGCTTGCCGCCGCCGGCGCCAGCTGGATCCAGTTGGACGAGCCCGCCCTCGTCGTCGACCAGGACACCCCGGCCGAAGAAATCCAGGCTGCCGTTGCCCGTGCCTACGAAGTTCTCTCCGGTGCCGCAGAGCGCCCCCAGCTCTTCGTCTCCACCCCGTACGGCTCCCTCGACGGCCAGCTCGGTACCCTTGCCGCCACCAACATCGACGCCCTGCACATCGACGTCTTCAAGGGCGCGGTACCGTCCGCGGCAGCCCTGGCGGGCCTCGGCAACAAGACCCTGGTTGCCGGCGTCGTCGACGGCCACAACATCTGGCGCAACGACCTCGCGGTCTCGGCCGCAAAGCTCGACGAATTGAAGGCCGCGGCCGGCAAGCTCGCCGTCAGCACCTCCACCTCCACCCAGCACGTTCCGCACGATACTGCCGAGGAAACCCAGCTCTCCGCGCAGCTCCGCAGCTGGCTCGCATTCGCTGACCAGAAGGCTGTCGAGGTCAAGACCCTCGCCGACTACCTGGCCAACCCGGCTTCCGCGAAGGCCGCCATCGACGAAGCTTCCGCAGTGATCGCCTCCCGCGCTACCGCCGAAGGCGTCCAGCGCGCCGACGTCCGTGCCCGCACCGCTGCCCTCACCGAGGCCGACTTCAACCGCTCCGAGTACTCGGTCCGCGAAGCCGCACAGGAAGCAGCGCTTCACCTGCCGCCGCTGCCCACCACCACCATCGGTTCCTTCCCCCAGACCTCGGAAATCCGCTCCGCCCGTGCCCGCAACAACAAGGGCGACCTCACCAACGAGCAGTACGAACAGCTCATGAAGGATGAGATCAAGCGCGTTGTCGAGCTGCAGGAAGAGCTCGGCTACGACGTCCTGGTGCACGGCGAGCCCGAGCGCAACGACATGGTCCAGTACTTCGCCGAGAACCTCGAAGGCTTCGACGTCACGGTCCACGGCTGGGTCCAGTCCTACGGCTCGCGTTGCACCCGTCCGTCCATCCTTTGGGGCGATGTCACCCGTTCGGCTCCCATCACGGTTGCTTGGGCCGAATACGCGCAGTCCCTCACCAACAAGCCGATGAAGGGCATGCTCACCGGTCCGGTCACCATCCTGGCCTGGTCCTTCGTCCGCGACGACCAGCCGCTGGGCGAGACCGCCAACCAGGTGGGCCTGGCGCTGCGCGACGAAATCGCCGATCTCGAGGCTGCCGGCATCAAGGTCATCCAGGTGGACGAGCCCGCCCTGCGCGAACTCCTGCCGCTGCGCAAGGCCGACCACGCAGCCTACCTGAAGTGGTCGGTTGACTCCTTCCGCCTGGCCACCGCTGGTGCCGCCGACGCCACCCAGATCCACACCCACCTCTGCTACTCGGAGTTCGGCGTGATCATTGACGCGATCGACGGCCTCGACGCCGACGTTACGTCCATCGAAGCAGCACGTTCACGCATGGAGGTTGTCCACGACCTCGAGGCGCACCACTTCGGCCGCGGCGTTGGTCCGGGCGTCTACGACATCCACTCGCCGCGTGTTCCGGGCGAGGCCGAAGTCACCGAGCTGCTGTCCACCGCCGTCAAGCACGTTCCGTCCCGCCAGCTCTGGGTCAACCCGGACTGCGGCCTGAAGACCCGTGGCTACGCCGAGACCGAAGAGTCCCTGCGCAACCTGGTCAAGGCCACCAAGACGGTCCGCGCCAGCCTGCTCGAAGCAGCCAAGTAGACATCACGTAGTACGAACGGCGGCGGCCGGTCACCTCGAAAGGTGACCGGCCGCCGTCGTTAACTCCTGCCTCAGGACCTTGGTCCTGCGTCAGGATTCCCAGAGGATCTCGTCGTCCACCACGCCGTCCTCGTCCGCCGCGACTACCAGGAGTTCGTCGGTGAAGTGCGAGCCCAAGGTGAAGTCGAGGACGAAATAGCGCTCCGGCTGGCCGGGGTAGATCGCTACATGACCTAGTTTGAGGGCCTTGAGGAAGACGTCCTTGGTGAGCTGCGTCTTGTCGCGGACGCCGAACACTGCCTCCAGTTGCTCGTCCTTGAGCTGGTTGGAGTGGAAGTGGAGGAATTGCTGGGAGTTGGTGCCGTCCTGGTCCAGCTCCTCGGCGATCATGTCCCGGACCTGGTCCACCAGCTCGGGGAGGTAGCCCAGGCGGTAGTCCACCTTATGGAGTGCCTTCTCGTCGAAGTGGTCGTGCGCCGCGACGTTCAGGTCCAGTTCCAGGGGATTTCCGGCGAGCTCGTGCGAAGCCACGTAACAGTGCTCCCGCCCGTGGTTGAGCTCGATCTCCCCAAAATGTTTGCTCGCTACCTTGCTCATGTCTTCAAGATAGTCCCAAACAAGCGGCGTGTTCCAGCATCCTGGAAGATTTCAGGTGCGTGGTTTGGGCGTTGACTTTTGCGTCGTTTTGGGCATCGTAGCGGCACTGCCGGCGCGGACGGTTGCGGTGCTCCCGCGAAGGGTATCGGCCAGCAATTCCGTGAAGAGCTGCACCTGCGCTGTGCGCTTCTCGTTGATGAGCAGGGCGAACACGTTGCGGGCTAGCCGGATGTCCGGAACGTCGAGGACCACGACGCCGGGCGGCCGGTGTCGCAGCGCGAGTTCCGGCACCAGTGCGGCGCCGAGCCCCGCTGCCGCCATCTCGAGGCTGGCGTGGAAGTCGTCGCTATAGGCCGCGACGCGCGGGTGCAGATTGCAACTGGCGAACAAGCGTTCAATCACCACCGCGTCGCTGGTGCCCGGGTGGTGCATGATCCAGGGCATGTCCGAGAGTTGCGAGGCCTGCATTTCGGCGTCCTCCCGGATGCCCCAGGACGCGGGGAGCACCACCCGGAAGTCGTCGTCGCCGATCCATTGCCGGTCCAGGGTGTGGGGCCACGCGAGTCCGGACTGGCCCACTTGGTACACCAGCGCCAGGTCCAGTTCGCCGCCGGTGCGCAGCCCTTGGATGGTTTGGGAAGGTTCGGCCACCCATACACGGAGTTCTATGCCAAGCTTCTTCCAGCGCGGGTTCCGGAGAATGTCCGGCAGGACGTAGGTTGCCAGGCTGGGGAAGATGCCGAGCCGCAGTTCCTGGACGGGGGAGTCCGCGCTCCTCGATGCGGCGGCCAGCAGGGTCTCGACGTCGGTGAGCACTTTGGAGGCATGCCGCACCATGGTCAGGGCGGCTTCGGTGGGAACCACGCTCCGTGGGGAACGGTGGAAGAGTTCGACGCCGGTGTCCCGTTCCAGGGATGCCATCTGTTGGGATACGGCTGAGGCTGTGTAGCCGAGCCGTGCGGCGGCTGCCGCGAAGGAACCGAGCCGCGTGACTTCAAGCAGTGTCCGCAGGTGGAGAAGGTTGACCATCAGTGATCCTTAGGCTCGATGCCGGCCGAAATCCGTGCCCAGCCAGCATAGCGGTGTGAATTCGGTCTCCGCTGCTGCCCGGGGGAGCCACGAAACCGTGTTTGCAGGATGCCGCGACACGCCGGGATCCAAGCGACACGCTGAGGATTAAATGTGGCTAAGTAGTCCACAGGGTGTGGATTACGTCTCCGGATTTGGCGGATTCCCGGACATTTTTACCTCCCTTGCCTGTGGACTACCGGTGCGTAAAATGACATACTTGTAATACATCATCTTGGGGTTCCGCTGAGGCGCTTGCACTACATGTAGTATCGATTTACGGATTGAGCGGGAAACCAGCACAAGACATGCAAGACATGAATGCAAGACGTGAATAGAAGAGTTCGGCCGCCTAGGCGGTCAGCGGGCCGGCATCGGAGTCGGAATCAGTTCCGGTCGGGGCCTGCCAAGCGAAGAGCAAAGACTTCAACAAAGGGGACAGGGACCATGACTGTTACGGTTTACACGAAGCCGGCCTGTGTTCAGTGCAACGCAACCTACCGTGCACTCGACAAAAAGGGCATCGCCTACCAGAGCGTTGACATCTCACAGGATGCCGAGGCCCTTGAGCGCCTGAAGGCCCTTGGATACATGCAGGCCCCCGTCGTGGTGACCGAGCAAGACCACTGGTCAGGATTCCGTCCGGACAAGATCGAAGAGCTGGCGCTGGCTGCCGCTTCGGTAGCGTAGTTTTTCAGGACTCCGCCACAACAACAAAGTATTCCAATGTAGTCGAGGTGACTCCCATGGCAGCGCTGGCAACAGCAACTGCTCAACTGAACGCTGAAGCCGTCAGCACGCGGAGTCACCTCATCTACTTTTCCTCCACATCTGAGAACACCAAGCGCTTCGTCCAGAAGCTCGGCGTCGACGCGGAACGCATCCCGCTCCATGCCAAGGACGCACCGCTGCTCGCACTGGAACCTTTCGTCCTGGTGCTGCCCACGTATGGCGGCACGAATGGCGAAGGATCGGTGCCCAAGCAAGTCATCAGGTTTCTGAACAACCCGCAGAACAGGGAACTGATCCGCGGCGTCATCGGAGCAGGAAACACCAACTTCGCGGAAAACTACTGCATGGCGGGAGACATCATCGCCACCAAATGCCGGGTTCCGCTTCTTTATCGATTCGAACTCATGGGGACTCCGGAAGATGTTGACCGGGTCAATCAAGGATTGGAAAAGTTTTGGACACGACTGTCGCAGATACAGAAGTAACCAAGGGCGCTATGGACACCGCCAAGGTCAAGAAGCCATTGCCGGAGGCCTACAAGGGCCTTGGCTACCATGAGCTCAATGCCATGTTGAACCTTTATGGTCCGAACGGGGAGATCCAGTTCGAAGCCGACCGCGAGGCCGCGCACCAGTACTTCCTGCAGCACGTGAACAACAACACCGTTTTCTTCCACGACCTGGAAGAGAAGTTGGACTACCTGGTCAAGAACCAGTACTACGAGCGCGAGACCCTCGATCAGTACACGATGAACTTCATCCGTGACCTGTTCAACCGCGCCTACAAGAAGAAGTTCCGCTTCGAGACCTTCCTCGGCGCCTTCAAGTTCTACACCTCCTACACGCTCAAGACCTTCGACGGCAAGCGTTTCCTGGAGCGCTACGAAGACCGTGTCTGCATGGTTGCCCTGCACCTTGCCCGCGGCAACGAGGAGCTGGCCAGCCGCCTCGTCGACGAAATCATCGACGGCCGCTTCCAACCCGCCACGCCCACGTTCCTCAACGCCGGCAAGGCCCAGCGCGGCGAGCTGGTCTCCTGTTTCCTGTTGCGCATCGAAGACAACATGGAGTCGATCGCCCGCGGCATCAACTCGGCGCTGCAGTTGTCCAAGCGCGGCGGTGGCGTGGCCCTCTCGCTGACCAACATCCGCGAGCACGGCGCCCCCATCAAGCAGATCGAAAACCAGTCCTCCGGCGTCATCCCGGTCATGAAGCTCCTCGAAGACAGCTTCTCCTACGCCAATCAGCTCGGTGCCCGCCAGGGTGCGGGTGCCGTGTACCTGCACGCCCACCACCCGGACATCTACCGATTCCTGGACACCAAGCGTGAAAACGCCGACGAGAAGATCCGCATCAAGACGCTGTCCCTCGGCGTCGTCGTCCCGGACATCACGTTCGAGCTGGCCAAGAAGAACGAGGACATGTACCTCTTCTCCCCGTACGACGTCGAACGCGTCTACGGCGTCCCGTTCTCCGACATCTCGGTCACTGAGAAGTACTACGAGATGGTGGACGACTCCCGGATCAAGAAGACCAAGATCAGCGCCCGCGAGTTCTTCCAGACCCTCGCGGAGATCCAGTTCGAGTCCGGCTACCCGTACATCATGTTCGAGGACACCGTGAACCGGGCCAACCCGATCGCGGGCAAGATCACCATGAGCAACCTGTGCTCGGAGATCCTGCAGGTGTCCACGCCGTCCATCTACGCCGAGGACCTCAGCTACGAGACGGTCGGCAAGGACATCTCCTGCAACCTTGGTTCGATGAACATCGCCAAGACCATGGATTCCCCGGACTTCGGCCTCTCGATCGAGACGTCCATCCGTGCCCTCAGCGCGGTGTCGGACATGTCCTACATCAACTCGGTGCCGTCCATCGCGCAGGGCAACGCCCAGAGCCACGCCATCGGCCTCGGCCAGATGAACCTGCACGGCTACCTTGCCCGTGAGCACGTCCACTACGGTTCCGAAGAGGGCCTGGACTTCACCAACATCTATTTCTACACGGTGCTGTTCCACGCTCTCCGTGCCTCGAACAAGCTGGCCATCGAGACCGGCCAGCCCTTCGGCGGCTTCGAGAACTCGACGTACGCCAGTGGCATGTTCTTCGACAAGTACACCGAGCAGGAATGGGCCCCGGAGACCGGGCGCGTCCGCGAGCTTTTCGCCGGCATCCACATTCCCACGCAGGACGACTGGCGCGAGCTGAAGGCTTCCGTCATGGAGCACGGCATCTACAACCAGAACCTGCAGGCCGTCCCGCCCACAGGCTCCATCAGCTACATCAACAACTCGACATCCTCGATCCACCCCGTCGCGTCGAAGATCGAGATCCGCAAGGAAGGCAAGATCGGCCGCGTCTACTACCCGGCCCCTTACCTGACGAACGACAACCTGGAGTACTACCAGGACGCGTACGAGATCGGTTACGAGAAGATCATCGACACCTACGCCGCGGCCACGCAGCACGTGGACCAGGGCCTGTCCCTGACTCTGTTCTTCAAGGACACCGCCACCACGCGTGACATCAACAAGGCGCAGATCTACGCATGGCGCAAGGGCATCAAGACGCTCTACTACATCCGCCTCCGCCAGCTCGCGCTGGAAGGGACCGAAGTTGAGGGCTGCGTTTCCTGCATGCTGTAACCGATAACGGTTGTTTATTTGCGGCAGCTGCCGCGCCTCAAAACTGAAGAGCACGACGCCGGGTGAGCGCCCGGCGTCGTACGCTTACCTTAAAGAACACATACGTTAAGGGGACGAAATGACCGAGAAGGTCAAGCTGCTTAGCCACGTCGAAGCGATCAACTGGAACCGCATCCAGGATGACAAGGACGTGGAGGTCTGGAACCGCCTGGTCAACAACTTCTGGCTGCCGGAGAAGGTGCCGCTGTCCAACGACGTCCAGTCCTGGCACACCCTGACGCCGGACGAGCAGCAGCTCACCATGCGCGTCTTCACGGGCCTGACCCTGCTGGACACCATCCAGGGCACGGTTGGCGCGGTTTCCTTGATCCCGGACGCGATCACCCCGCACGAAGAGGCCGTGTACACCAACATTGCCTTCATGGAGTCGGTGCACGCGAAGTCGTATTCCTCGATCTTCTCGACCCTATGCTCCACCAAGGAGATCGACGACGCCTTCCGCTGGTCCCTCGAGAACGAGAACCTGCAGAAAAAGGCGCAGATCGTCATGGACTACTACCAGGGCGACGATCCCCTGAAGCGCAAGGTCGCTTCGACGCTGCTGGAATCGTTCCTGTTCTACTCCGGGTTCTACCTTCCGATGTACTGGTCTTCCCGGGCCAAGCTGACGAACACGGCAGACCTCATCCGCTTGATCATCCGCGACGAAGCCGTGCACGGCTACTACATCGGCTACAAGTTCCAGAAGGGCCTCGAAAAGGTCTCCGAGGAGAAGCGCCAGGAAATCAAGGACTACACCTTCGAACTGCTCTTCGAGCTGTACGAAAACGAAGTCCAGTACACGCACGACCTCTACGACGGCGTCGGCCTAGCCGAGGACGTCAAGAAGTTCCTGCACTACAACGCCAACAAGGCCCTCATGAACCTCGGCTACGAGGCCATGTTCCCGGCGTCCGTCACCGACGTAAACCCGGCCATCCTGTCGGCTCTGTCACCCAACGCTGACGAGAACCACGACTTCTTCTCGGGGTCCGGGTCGAGCTATGTGATTGGCAAGGCTGTTAATACCGAGGATGAGGACTGGGAGTTCTAGTTCCTTCTCCTTCGTCTTCCCGATCCACCGTTTTATGAGATAGACCGCCAGAGGGCCGCTCCGATTACAGGAGCGGCCCTTTTTTGCTGTCATGCCGGTGAGGCGTTGCGCCCCGGTTTTGAAGTTGACCGGCCTGCCGGCGTATTCGGCGCGGGAATAGCCTCCCGCGTCCGCCCCTTTCCGGACCTTTTTCCCCGCAGTCACCGTGAACCCTTGACGTGAGCTGGATCATAGTTCTAATCTTCATTTAGTCGTAAATAAAGGAGAATACAATGGTTCGGCCGAGCGGCAACGCTGACGTTACGCGGTCTGCGATCCTGGCATTTCTTGGTACCTCCGGAGGCGCGTCCCGGGCTGACTTGGCAAGGGCACTTGGTGTCTCCCCGGCGCTCATGACCCAGCTCATCAAAGAGCTCATCGCCGATGGCCTCGTGAGGGAGCTGTCAATGTCTCCCTCCAATGGCGGTCGTCCTGCCCGGATGCTGGGCCTCGCCACGGCCGCCGGGCGCGTGGTGGGTATGAAGATCTCGAAGGACCATGTCGCCTTCGTTGAAACGGAACTTAGCGGGCACGTAGTCCGCTCAGACAATAGGGCATACGACGCTTCTTCGATCACCTCGCTTTCCGACGTCGTCTCACTCGTCCATTCATTCGTTGGCGAAGACCGTGTCACCCCCCTTCTGGGAATAGGTGTCGGAGTTCCCGGCTCGGTGGACGCGCAAGGAAGCGGTGTTGTTGATTCAAGCCTCCTTGGCTGGCGGCAGGTACCGCTTGGAGCCGTTCTGAGCCGGGAACTGCATGTTCCGGTGCTGGTGGAAAACAATGTCAACGCCCTCGCTGTGGCCGAACGGCTCTATGGGTCGGGACGCGAGCATGGCGAGTTTCTGGTCGTGACGATCGGCGAAGGCGTCGGCGCTGGATTTGTCACCGGCGGAGCCGTCGTACGCGGAAGCAGGGGCGGTGCCGGCGAAATCGGTCACATACCTGCAGTTGCGGATGGGCCTCTTTGTACCTGCGGCAACCACGGATGCATTGAGGCCCTGATTGGGGAAAAGACACTCGTCGCGCAGGCGCGGCAATCCGGAATCATTTCGTCGTCCGCCACTATTGCAGATCTGCAAGAGCGCGCGAACGACGGCGACCCGCTCGCCCAGGATGTTTTCCGGGAGGCCGGCCAGCCGCTGGGGCGCATCGTCGCTGGTCTCGTGCAGATTCTGGATCCGGAGATTGTGATCGTCAGCGGGGAAGGAACCCGGGCGTGGCGCCACTGGGCAGCAGAATTCGAGCGATCTTTCAGGGGCGCCTTGACGGCAGACCGCCGGAGCATCCCCGTGATCGTCGAGTCCTGGGACGACGAGGCCTGGGCGCGCGGAGCCGCTGCGCTCGTGGCGTCAGCGCCCTTCTACAGCGAAGAAAGTTCAGGTGAGCAGGGGAGACAAGTTCGTGCCCGGCTCACCCACGTACCGGCGGAGGTCGGAGGATTGTGACCGCATTACAAGACTCAAGGTCCGGCAACCCCGGACCCGCGGCAACTACGAAGGGCTACCGGGGACCCGGGATTCAGCGCAAAGCCACCGGCCCGCGTCTCAAATACGGGCTGACTGTCGCAGCGTTCCTCATCCCGAGCGCGTTGCCACTCTTGTTCTTCACCATCATTCCCATGTTTTCGGCATTTTGGATCAGCCTGAACCAGTGGAATCTAGTCGGCCCGATGAAATGGGTGGGCCTCGGGAACTACAGCAAGCTCATCAGCGACCCCGGCACGCAAGGTGCTTTCCTGCACACTGTCTACTACATCGTCGGATACCTGCCGCTTGTGTACATCGGCGGCCTAGCCATTGCGCTTGCCCTCAATTCCCGGATCAGGGGACGCAGCATGATGCGCGGACTCTACTTCCTCCCAGTGGTGACCAGTTGGATCGTCGTTGCACTTGTCTGGCGCTGGCTACTGAATCCCAGCACGGGAATCGTCAACTGGCTGCTTGGACTCATCGGCGTGGCAGGGCCGGGATGGTGGACGGATCCGGCATGGTCGATGCCTTCCATCATCGTGGCTTCCGCGTGGAAGGACCTCGGCTTTGTCATGGTCATTCTGCTCGCGGGCCTCCAAGCCATTCCGGAGGACTTGTATGAGGCCGCGACTGTCGACGGCGCCGGCCGGTGGAGGCGCCTATTCAGCATTACGCTTCCCATGCTTTCCCCCTCAACCTTCTTTGTCATTGTGTTGTCGCTGATCAATGGATTCCAGGTCTTTGACCAGGTCTATGCCATGACCGGAGGCGGCCCCAATAACTCTTCCCAAGTGGTGGTCCAGCAGATTTACGACCTCACGTTCCGCTACGGCAGGGCCGGCGAGGCATCGGCCCTGTCCTGGCTACTGTTCCTTTTCATCCTGGTCATCACCCTGATTCAGGTGCGCGGTCAAAAGAAATGGGTGCACTATGCGTAAGCAGCGTCCCTCGATCACCCTGAACATCCTCGTCCTCGTTGGCGCCCTCATGATGGTCTTCCCCTTTCTTTGGGCGTTCGTCACGTCCATCAGCCCCGGCGCAGGCCTCTCCGCAACTCCGCAACTCATCCCGGAGAACCCATCCCTGTCCGCGTACGCTGAGTTGCTCCAACGGCTCCCGTTCGCCCAGATCGTGCTCAACAGCCTGATCCTTGCCATCCTCACCACGGTGTTCCAGCTTGTCACCAGCTCACTGGCCGCCTATGTCTTTTCCCGCATGCCGTTCAAAGGGCGCAACGCAGTGTTCGCGGTGTATCTGGCCACCATGATGATCCCGATGCAGGTGCTGGTGGTCCCGTTGTTTGTGGAGATGAAAAGCCTGGGCCTCATCGATACCTATCTCGGCGTGCTGTTGCCGGGGATCGCCAGCGCCTTCGGCGTGTTTCTCCTCCGGCAGGCCATGAATTCCGTGCCGCAGGACCTGGACCAGGCCGCGACGTTGGATGGGGCTGGCCACTTCCGCATCTTCGGCCTCATTGTCCTTCCCCTGGTCCGTCCGGCGCTGGCGACACTGACAGTGTTCGCGTTCCTGAACAGTTGGAACAGCTTCCTATGGCCGCTGATTATCCTGCGCACTCCCGCGATGAAAACCCTCCCCGTGGCGTTGGCCGGACTGCAAGGCCAGTACACCACCCAGTGGGACATCGTGATGGCCGGATCAGTGGTCAGCGTCCTGCCAATGCTCGCCCTCTATATCTTCACCCAGAAGTACATCATCCAAGGGGTTGCGGGCACCGGACTCAAATAGACCGGATCGGCCAGTTTCCTCATCTATCAATGGAGATACACATGAACAAGAAGCCCCTTGCATCGCTGGGTCTCGCCCTCACCGCAATCCTGGCCGTCTCAGGTTGTGGAACGACGGCAAGCTCAAATGTTTCAAGCACCGAAAAAGTAACCATCAAATACTCAAACTTCATCTCGAACGGAGGTAACGAAAAGAATCTGGACACCATTGTTCAGGCCTTCGAGAAGGCCAACCCGAACATCACCGTCCAGGTCACTACCTTGCCCTACAAGGACTACGCCACGGCGCTCCAGACGGACCTGGCCGCCGGGACCCAAGCCGACACCTTCGACATTGAATACGCGAACTTGCGTTCCTACGTGGCCAACGGGGCTGTCGCACCTCTCGAGGGGGTTGACGGTTCCAAGTACAAGCAATCCCTGCTGCAGTCCTACCAGTCAGACGGCAAGCAGTACGCGCTGCCCAGTTCCTTCTCCGACGTCGTGCTCTACTACAACAAGGCACTCTTCGATGCCGCCAAGGTCGCTTACCCCACAGCCAGCTGGACTTGGGCCGATGAAACGGCTGCCGCGAAGAAGATCACGGACAGCGCCGCGGGTGTCTATGGAGACTTCCAAAACGTGAGCTTCTACGAGTTCTACAAGGCTCTGGCCCAAACCGGTGGCAAGTTCCTCAACGACGACGGCAAATCGGTCGCCTTCAACTCGCCCCAGGGCATCAAAGCGGCCGAATGGCTGGCAGGCAAGAGCGGAACCACCATGCCTACACCCGCCCAAGGCGCCGGAACCCCGGACTTCGACACGAAACTGTTCAAAGACGGCAAACTCGGCATGCTCCACAGCGGCATCTGGGTCGCCAGCAGCTTCGCCGATTCACCGAAAAGCTGGGACATCGCAGTCGAACCCGGAGACACGCAGAAGGCAAGTGCCGAGTTCTCCAACGCCATCGGCGTTTCTGCCAACTCGAAGAACAAGGCCGCAGCCCAGAAATGGGCCGAATACATGACCAGCTCCGACGTCATGGCACAGACCCGCATCAGCGCAGGATGGGAACTTCCCGCCACCTCCGATGACTCAGTCCTGAAGCCCTATCTCGCAAAGGACAAGCCGGCAAACCGCAAGGCCATCTTTGACGCCCTTGACAACGTCGCCCTCCCGCCGGTCGTCGGCGACAACCAGCAAAAAATGGTCGACATCATCACGAACGCTCTTGGCGAAGTCGAGGCGAAGCGCTCCACTGCTGCTGATGCCCTGAAGGGTGCCGCGGACCAAATCAACGCGTTGCTGAAATAGGCCGGGCGCACCCCGAACAAAGTCGGTGAGCGGGCCGCGGTGGCACCGTGAGCTGCCGGCACCGCGACCGGCTCACCATCTGAAAGAGAAGCCAATGATCGACAAATCAATGCAAAGTTCAACGGTAGCGTGCAACGGAGATCCCGCGGTCCGTTCGATAGTCCAGGCCGGCATCCGGCTCATCTTGGAACAGCAGACCCCTGGGGGCGCCTACCCGGCAAGCCCGTCGTTTTCCGCCTACGCCGGATACTGCTGGTTCCGCGACGGCTCATATATCGCTGACGCCATGTCCGCCTCCGGCCACATCGAATCCGCTGAACGGTTCTTCGACTGGTGCTCGAATGCCTTGACTTCCCGTGCTGGAAGGATCCGCCGTATCGCGGCTGAAAGCCTGGCCGGCAGGCCGGTGGCCGCAGACCAAATGCTGCCCACGCGTTTCACTCTCGACGGGGGCGAAGGAAGCGATGACTGGTGGGATTTCCAGCTCGACGGATACGGTACCTGGCTTTGGGCCTTGGCGGAGCACAGCGCCCGCCATGACCGGCCACTCGAACGCTGGGCTGAGGCCATTGACCTCACGGTCGACTATCTCTCCGTCTCGTGGCAACGTCCCTGCTATGACTGGTGGGAAGAATCGGCACAACACGTGCACGTGAGCACTCTGGGCTGCATCGCCTCCGGATTGGCCAGCATCGCCCAAACCGGCCTGATCGGGAAGTCACTCTCAGAACGGGCCGCCTCGACCGCACACGAGATCCGTCGGCGAGTGCAAAACGAAGGGGTCCAGGACGGCCATCTCACGAAATGGCTGGGAACAGACACAGTAGACGCTAGCCTCGTGTCGCTGATTGCTCCAATGAACTTCCTGCCCCCGCACAGTCCCTTGAGCGCAGGGACCATCGCGGTCATCGAGGAGCAGCTCACCGTCGACAATGGCGTTCACCGGTATCTTGCTGACACCTACTACGGCGGTGGCCAATGGCCCTTGCTTAGCTGCTTCCTCGGCCTGGCCCATGCCGCTTCCGGAAACAGAACCAGGGCCCATGAGCTCCTGGAATGGACCGCGTCCACCGCCGGTGCCAACGACGAACTTCCCGAACAGGTCGACCATCACCTTCTTGACCCCGATCATCTTCAACCTTGGAATGAGCGCTGGGGTTCCTCGGCAAACCCGCTCTTGTGGAGCCACGCCATGTTCATCCGCCTCGCCATCGCCCTCGGCGTCCCGTACGACACCGCCGGTCCGACTCCGGCTCCAGCAGCGAAAGAGAACGCTAAATGATCCGCCACAAACCGTTCGGCTCCGGCCACCCCTACGTCGCCGACACCGATCAGCGCAGCCCGTCCCATCCAGTCGCGGGGGAGCCTGTCACCTTGGGCGTGCGAACCTCGCCGGAACTGACCGACGTGATCTGCGAACTCGAAGTCACCGGTCGCGACGGCACTGTCGCGAAACTGAGCGAAGCCCTGGAACGGGTACCGGCAGCATCGCGGGGACAAGTCATCGATGGAGGCCACCTGGCATCCGCCCAGGCCAAACTCGCCCGTTCAGCCAGAGGCTGGCAGCTGACCCTCCCGCCGGCGGAGCCCCAGACAACGTACAAGTACCGCTTCACGGCGCAGACCCGAAGTGGCGGGACCCAGAAGACTCAGTGGTTCAGCTACACCGCCGCCACCTGGGCCGCCTCCAGCCAGGCCGTTAACGTCATCGGAGCTGACCGCGTGATCGCCGACTCCGTTGAGGTGTTGCACGACGGTGTCCGGCCTTTACGTGTTCGTTTCGCGCTCCCGTTGGCCTTGAGTGAGCGTGTCACCGGCTTTGGCGAGCGTTTTGACGCCCTCGATCACCGGGGGTCCAAGCTGGACGCGGTCGTCTTCGAGCAATACAAGAGCCAAGGAGCGAGGCGGAAAACGTACATGCCGATGCCTTTTGCCCATGTAGTAGGCGGAGACGGCTGGGGATTTCATGTCGAAACTTCCCGACGTACGTGGTACGACATCGGTGCCTCCGACGAACGCCGCCTGGTCATTGAAGCCGAAGTCGGCCCCGAACCCCTGGACGGGGACACTCTTCTGAACTTGAGGTTTGTCGAAGGAACGCCGACGGCGGTCCTGAAGTCCTTCCTGTCCGTCGCCGGCGGCGCCAAGGAGCTTCCTGACTGGGTCTTCAGGCTGTGGGCCAGCGGTAACGAGTGGAACACCCAGTCAGAAGTGATTCGACAGATGGACCTGCACCGCCAGACCGGGATTCCGGTCGGATCGGTCGTCATCGAGGCGTGGAGCGACGAGTCTACATTCACTGCGTTCCGCGATGCTGAATACGAGCCGAGTTCCGATGGCTCACCGCACAGCCTCAGCGACTTCTCCTTCCCGGAGCATGGTGCCTGGCCGGATCCCAAGGCCATGGTCGACGACCTTCATGCACGGGACATCCGGGTGGTTCTGTGGCAGATTCCGCTCATCAAAATGCGACCCCACCCGCAAGGACAGGCCCGATTCGATGCTGAGGCCGCAATTCGTGATGGTCGGCTCATCCGTGAGGAGGCCCCGGACGGCAGCCTGCGTCCCTACCGTAACCGAGGCTGGTGGTTCCCGCTCAGCCTGATGCCGGACCTGACCGATCCGGAAGCCGCCCGATGGTGGACCGAGAAGCGACGCTATCTCGTCGAAGAAATCGGCGTCGACGGATTCAAGACCGACGGCGGGGAACACGCCTGGGGCGAAGAACTCCAGTACCTGAACGGAATGCGCGGAGATGAAGGAAACAACCTCTTCCCGGTCGCGTACGCCAAGGCCTACGGCGACCTTCTTGAATCCGCCGGCAAGGCCCCCGTCACCTTCAGCCGTGCGGGTTTCACCGGTTCCCAGGCACACGGGGCATTCTGGGCCGGGGATGAGAATTCCACCTGGGATGCCTTCCGCTGGTCCCTCTTTGCCGGACTCTCCGCCTCGGCATGCGGAGTCTTGTACTGGGGCTGGGACTTCGCCGGCTTCTCTGGCGACGTCCCGAGCGCGGAACTGTACCTTCGGTCAGCCGCCGCAGCAGTATTCGTGCCCATCATGCAGTATCACTCCGAGTTCAACCACCACCGGAAGCCATCGAGGGATCGCACTCCATGGAACATTCAGGAAAGAACCGGGGACCAGACTGTCATTCCTGTCTTCCGTGAACTTGTCGAACTGCGCGAGCGCCTCGTTCCCTATCTGGCTGAGCAAGCGCGGAAGGCTATCGACACCGGTGCCCCCCTCATGCGTCCGCTGTACTTCGACCACATCAACGATGAAGAGGTATGGAAGCACCCCTTGCAATGGATGCTCGGTGAGGACCTACTTGTTGCTCCGGTTACCGATGAGGCGGTCCGCACTTGGACGGCGTACCTTCCCGGCGGCAATTGGATCGACGCCTGGACGGCGGAAAAATACGCCGGCAAGCGAACGGTCGAGGTATCCGCGCCGCTGAACCGTGTTCCTGTTTTCGTGAGGGCGGAAGCCTGGAACGACATGAAGGACGTTTTCCTTCCGACCGCGTAATCAAGAACTGAACAGGACCAGCTACCTCGAAGGAAATCCTTGGAATATAGAAAACTTGGCCGAAGCGGCATGTATGTCAGCGAGATCGCGTACGGCAACTGGCTAACGCACGGATCGCAAATCGAGGACGACACCGCAGCGCAGTGCGTGCACGCTGCGCTCGACGCCGGCATCAGCACCTTCGACACCGCCGATGCGTACGCCGAGACGCGTGCAGAAGCCGCCCTCGGTCTAGCGCTGTCCGGGGTTCGTCGCGAAAGCGTGGAGATCCTCACCAAGGTGTATTTCCCCACCGGGCCCGGAAAGAACGATCGCGGACTCTCTCGGAAGCACATCATCGAAGCTATCCATGGAAGTCTCCGCAGGCTCAAAACCGACTACGTAGACCTTTACCAGGCCCACCGGTTCGACTACGAAACACCCCTTGAGGAAACGATGCAGGCTTTTGCTGACATCGTGCGCGCCGGGAAGGCCCACTATATCGGCGTCTCCGAGTGGACGGTGGATGAGATCCGGTCGGCAGCCGCCTTGGCCAAGGAACTCAACATCGAGCTGGTCTCCAACCAGCCCCAGTACAACATGCTGTGGAGGGTTGTTGAACCCGAAATCATCCCGGCCTGCGAAGAGCTCGGGATAGGCCAGATCGTGTGGTCGCCGCTTGCCCAAGGAGTGCTGACCGGCAAATATTCACCAGGAAAGGGCGCCCCTTCCGGCTCCCGCGCCACCGACCAAAACGGAGGCAAAGACACGATGGCTAGGTGGCTGGGCGATGACGTCCTCACAACGGTCCAACGCCTTCGGCCCTTGGCAGCAAGCGTGGGGCTTCAACTAGGAACCCTCGCCCTGGCGTGGGTGCTTCAGAACCCGAATGTATCTACTGCCGTTGTCGGAGCCTCCAAACCAGAACAGATCAAGGAAAACGCAAAGGCGGCCGGGCTAACGCTGGAGAACGCACTCCTGAAGGAGATCGATGAGATCCTCGAACCCGTTATCGAACGTGACCCTCGCAAGGTCGATAGCTGTCACAGCAGGCCTTGAGCAGCACTAGCGGCGGCAGCGATAACAAGCTGCCGCCCTCCAACAGATCAAAGAATCGGACCAACATGGCTGTAAACATGACAAGCGCGGGTCATTTCATTGGCGTTGACATCGGTGGAACCGGCGTCAAGGGCGGGATCGTCAACCTCGAAAAGGGCGAGATCCTGGGAAACTGCGTCCGTCTAGCCACGCCCCAACCAGCGGATCCGGAGTCTGTCGCAGACGTCGTCCGGCAGCTGGTGGACGAGCTCACCGCAGGCAGCGAAGCGGGACTTGATTCAACCGTTGGCGTAACCTTCCCGGGCATCGTCCAGCACGGCACGTCCCGATCTGCGGCAAATATGGACAGGACCTTCGTCGATTTCGACATCGCCACCCACTTCTCCGAGCGCATTCGGAGGCCGGTCGCCGTCCTGAACGACGCCGACGCCGCCGGACTCGCGGAGGCCCGCTACGGCGCCGGAAGGGGAACACGCGGCACCGTTCTGGTCATTACCCTGGGCACAGGGATCGGCTCAGCCCTGATTTTCGACGGAGACGTATTACCCAATGTAGAGCTCGGTCACATTTCGATCGATGGCCACGACGCTGAAACCAGAGCTTCCGCCGTCGCCCGCGAACGCGACGGATTGGGCTGGAAAGAATACAGCGTTCGCTTGCAACGCTACCTTTCCGAGCTTGAGTTCATGTTCTCGCCCGAGCTCATCATTGTGGGCGGAGGCATCTCTCAAAGAACCGACGAATACCTGCCTCTCCTCACGCTGAGGACTCCGGTCGTGCCGGCGAAGCTCAGGAACGATGCCGGCATCGTGGGCGCCAGCATTCAGGCAGCATCAACCGCGCCTACTTATCGTGCTGTCGGCGCACCATTTCAGTGATCCAGATGGGCGCGAACGGAGAGGTGCAGTTCGGGGGAGTCGGGTAATCCTTGAGCACCTCCAGGCGCTCACCGATGTCGATAGCGCGGGCGCGGTGCCCGGCGTGTTCGATTCCGATCTGGGCCAGGCAGTGGTTCATGGCCCATTGCAGGCGATCCGGGGCGTCTTTCATTTCGGCCTCGATCACATCGAGCAATCCTGCAAGGTCCAGGCCCTCGGGATTCTTTGAAGCGCGTTCAGTAGTCAGCGCCCAGCCGGCGCTCGCAACTACGGGATCCGGATCGGCGAACCAGGCAAGGCGGAGCTCCTCGCAATGCGGGTTCTTCTTCACCACGTAGTTGACGAGCCAGTCGTGCACTTTGGGTACACGTGCAGCACGCAACATGACGTCCAGCTCATCGCGCTCGAACGCCTTCGGACGGCAGATAAGGATCGCGAGCAGTCTGGCTGCCGTGTCTTCGGTCGCCCAGAGCTGGTGCGCGAGTTCCTGCTGCGTCTTCAACCGCTTCGCGAGCGCGCGCAGTTTGCCGAGGTTCACACCGTGATCGTCACCGTGTTTCTCGTTCACCGCGCGTGCTTTCGGGTCCTCGAGCACGGCCAGCTCGGCAACTATCTCGTGCACGGACGTCTCTGCCACCTCAGCCTCCTGTTCATCATTTGTGGCTTGAGCTTACTAGGACGCGCAGCCTCGCCGCGCCGTCACGAGGGCGTGCAGAGGCTGCCGGCCGGTGTCCCCTCTCCGGACTTCCACGTGGTCAGGCGCTTTGGTGCGCGGCGGATTCCGGGAAGGGGTCGTCGAGGGGCACAGGCCAGTCCGGGTCGTAGAGATCGTCGGCTTCCGAGTCCGCGTCGGGCCATGGGTGCGCGGCCGTGAAGGAGTTCCAGTCCGGGAACGGATCCGCGGGCAGTTCCGGTTCCTGAAATGCGGGCGGGTCCAGGTCAGGGAGGGTGTCCGGTTCCTGGCCGGTCGGGAGGTGGTGGGGCCAGCGGGGTGGTTCCCAGTCCTGGTGTTCGCTGGGGTAGTGCCGATGTGAGGGCGAGGTCCAGCCAGGCGGACTGTCTTTGCTGGCGGGGGTGGGGGTCCATGCGGTGGTGTGTTTGAGCCGGTGGTGTTTGGGGCATGGCTGGCCGAGGTTAGAGATGCCGGTGGTGCCTCCGTCGGCCCAGGCCAAGAGGTGGTCTGCCTCGTTGTCCAGGGAGTGGTTGTTGCAGCCAGGGAAGGGGCATTTGCCGTCGCGGAGCCGCAGCCATTGGCGCTGGGCTTTGGTGAGGCGGTAGCTTGTGCGTCCGATTTCCAGCGGGGCGCCGTCGCGGGGGTCGGTCAGGACACGGTGGAAGGAGTCGGCGCCGTCGGTGACAAGGCGGCGGGCCATGGAGGGCGGGATCGGCCCGTACCCGTCAAGCATGGCCGGCTCGTCCGTGGCGCCTAGCAAGGACAGGACCGGGAGGTGATCAAGACCTGCGCCCTCGGGGACGGTACCCGCCCTGCCAGCCCCGGTTCCACTCGTCCGGCGCCCGTGCCGCCGTCGGGCAGTCCGCCGTCGACCGTCGCGGAGCCGGTGTTGGCGAGGAGCCAGGTGGCGGTGACGTCGGCGCGGAGTTGGGCGAGGGTCCGGGCCTCGTGGGGGCTTTGGAGGGCGCGGGCGGCGGCGGTGGTCCGTTCCCAGATCCCGGCCGCGGTGTCGGCGGGAAGGTGGGCGGAGAGCCAGGCCATGCCGTCGCGGTCCGGGAGGTATTCGACCCGCGGCTCGTGTGGTGTGGCGTTCTTCGATGCTGACGGGGTGGTGGCGTTCGCGCCAGGTGCGGGCTTTGGCCCGGAACCGGGACGGGACGAGCTCCCCGGCGGGGCAGCCCCGGGCGGGGTTGGGGGCGTCGGGGTCCAGGAAGTGCGCTTCAAGGGCCGCTGCTGCGGCCGGGCCCAGGCCGTCGGTTTCGTCGACGATGATCCGGGCATGCTGCCAGGAGATCGACCCGGACTCGAGGGCGGCCAGGGTCAGCGGCAGGTCCCTTGGTCAATGCCTGGGATTCGGCCAGGAGGGTGCCGGCGGTTCGTTCGCTGACGGTCAGGACACAGGCGAGCTCGGCGACCAAGGCGAGCTCGTGGGCGGTGGACTCCCGGGGCGAGGACGCCGGCGGCGCCAGGGCCCTGGCCGCCTGGGCGTAGTCCGCGGCGAGCCTCGCTTTCAGCGCGGCGGTCCGGGCCTCCAGCCGGGCCACTTCGGCGAGGCCGTCCAGGCAAGCATCCGCCCGATCCCGGAGCGGATCGGCGGTCTCGGAAGAACCGGCGTCGCGGGTGAAAGCGGCAAGCGCGGCGACGGACGCGGCGATGGCCTGCACGGCCGCGCCGCTGTCCGCACTCCAGGCTGTCCTTCGATCCATGCCCACAGCATCGCAGGAGGCACCGACAATTTAATCTTGGCGCCGTTGGACCGGTGCGCGAGGCAGAATCGGCTAGCTAGGTTCCTGCGCTCGGGAAGGAAGCACTCGCCTGAATCTCCGGAAAAGGAACGTGAGTGCCTCCCGTGGATCACGGGACCCTGCTTTTGCGAAGCGGAGGTAGAGCGACGGGACAATGAACAAATTGAGCAGGGTGGACGTGACGAGTCCGCCCAGAATGACCACAGCCATGGGGTGTTCGATTTCGTGGCCCGGGATATTTCCCATAACCACCAAGGGCACCAGGGCAAGTCCGGTAGCCAAGGTGGTCATGAGGATAGGGGAAAGCCGTTCCGCCGCTCCGCGCAACACGAGGGCGCGGCCGAAGGCTTCGTCCTCGTTCCTTTCCAGATGCTGGCAGTGGCTGATGAGCAGGATCCCGTTGCGGGCTGCGATGCCCATCACCGTGAGGAAACCGACGAGTGAGCCGAGCGAGAGGACCCCGCCGGTCACGTAGGCAGCGAAAACCCCGCCGACCAGGGCGATGGGGAGCGTCAGCAGCGCGAGCAGGGCCAGCCGCCAGCTCCGGAACGACGCTTGCAGGAACAGGAAGATCAGGGCCAGGGCCGCCACGGCGAAGATCGTCAGGCGTTCGGTGGCCGCCTGGCGTTCCGTGTACTCACCGAGGAGTTGGACGCTGTAACCCGGCGGCAGCTTCATGTCTTCGAGGCGTTCCTGGAGCGTGCGGACAACGGTCCCGAGGTCTGCCCCCTGATCGATAAAGGAACCGACCTCAACCCGGCGGGATCCGTTGGTGCGGTCAATGAGGTTGGGTGTCGATTGCACGCTGACGGAGGCGACGTCGGCCAGCCGGACGCGCTGTCCCCCGGGGGTGTCGATCGGCAGGTCCTCGATACTGGTGACGCTGGCGCGGGTCTCCGGGGTGCTCCAGACTTGGACGTCGTAGGCGCGTCCGTCCCGGAAGACGTCGCCTACTTCTTCCCCGGCCACGAGTGTCGCGGCCGCCCGCCTCACGTCGCCGGGTTTCAGCCCGTACTTTTGCGCTGCGGCAAGGTCCACCTTGACCGTGATCTGCGGTACCTCGACTTCCAGGGAAACGTGGGGTTCATTGGTGCCCTGGATATGGTCAAGGATGGACTTGATCTTCTGGGCCTGGTCCCGCAGCACGTTCAGGTCGTCCCCGTAGACCCGGACCAGGATTGGTTCGCTGGAGCCGGTCAGGACCTCTTCGATCCTCTCTTTCAGGTAAGTCTGGACGTCGCGGTGCAGGCCCGGATAGCCGTCGACAACCTCCTGGACAGCTGCCACCGTTTTTTCGTAGTCGGCGTGGCGGTCGATGCTGATCCAGTTTTCCCCGGCGTTGACGCCGACGATTTCGTCGGCGGTGAACGCCTGGCCGATGTGGGTACCGCAGTTCAGGACCCCGGGCACCTTGAGGAGCTCCTCACAGCCCCTTTGTGAGATGCGGTATACCTCCGCTGCCGAAGTGCCGGGCTCTGCGACCCAGTGCATCAGGAAGTCCCGTTCCTTGAAGGTGGGGAACAAGGACTGGCCCAGCAACGGAGCGATCACCAGCCCCGCGAGAGCGACGGCGCCGAAACCGGCGTAGCCGTAGCGGGGCCGGTTCATGGTCCGGGACAAAATGGCGTGATATCCGCGCTTGAGCACCCGGACCAGTGGAGGATCGCGCTGCTCCAGTTTCGCGTTGCCGAGCAGGATCAGGGCCAGGGCCGGTGTCACCGTCAGCGCGACCAGCATCGAGGCGAGGACGGCCAAGGTATAGGAGACAGCCAGCGGCCGGAAAAAGACACCGGTCAGTCCGTCGAGGAAGAAAATGGGAACGGCCGCGACGACGATGATCAGGGTCGCGTAGACAATGGGACTTCGCATTTCCAGAGAGGCCCTGAGCACCACCGAGGCCGTTGGTTCGCCGCTGCCCAGGGCCCTATGTTGTCTGAGCCGGCGCATGATGTTTTCGACGTCGATGATCGCGTCGTCGACGACCACACCCACGGCGATGACAAGCCCCGCCAAGACCATGGTGTTGATGGAGCTCGCCGTGAAGTACAGCACGAGCGCCGCCGTCAGGAGGGAGAGCGGAATGGCCACAAGGCTGATCAGGGCGGTGCGCCACTGGAAGAGGAAGGCGCCGAGGATCATCACAACCAGGAGGCAGCCCAGGAGCAGCGCGAGGCTGAGGTTGGAAATCGCCTCCTCGATGAAGCTCGCCGGACGGAAGATGGTGGTGTCAAAGGTGATTCCACTCAACCCTGGCTGGAGCTGGCGGAGGGCGTCCTCAACTCCCTTGGTCACATCGAGGGTGTTGCCCCAGGGGAGCTTTTCGACGATGAGCATGAGCCCGTGCCCGTTGTTGATGACAGCGTCGCCGATGAGCGGCTGATGGTCTTCAACGACCTTGGCCACGTCGCCCAGGTGCAGCGCGACGCCGTCCTTTTCCCTGATGGTGACCTGTGCCAGGTCCGCTGGGCTCGAAACGGCCTGGACATGCTGGACGCCCATTCTTTGATTCGGACTGTCGATGAAGCCTCCCGTGCCGATGAACCGGCCGGGGGAGTACTTCAGGAGGCCGGCGTCCACGGCTCCCGCGGTGACTTCCATGACCTCGTTGAGCGAAACATTTTCAGCCTTGAGCCGGTCCGGCTGCACCTGGACCTGCAGCATCTGGAGCCTTTCACCCCAGATGGCGACGTTGGCCACTCCGGGTACCCGGAGCAACCGGGCGCGGATCGTCCAGTAGGAGAGCATGGACATCTCGATCAGGGACCGGCTGGAGGAGGTCATGCCAATCTTCATCACGCGGCTCGTCGACGACAGCGGCTGAAGCATGACCGGCGGAGCCGCCCACGTCGGCAGGGCGGATGTCACTGCCGCCATCCGTTCCGAGACCACCTGGCGGGCGTTCAGCAAATCGGTACCCTGCTTGAAGATGAGCACGATCGAGGACAGCTGCGGGACGGACTTGGAGCGCAGCTCATCAAGGCCGGGCATGCCGCTCAGGGAAGCCTCGATCGGTACGCTGACCAGTTCTTCCACTTCCTGCGCGGTCAGGCCGAGGCAGGCCGTCTGGATTTCCACGCGCGGGGGCGCGAATTCCGGAAAGACATCGATGGACGCCGAGCTCAATTGCACTGAGCCCAACAGCATCACCGCGCAGGCCAGTGCAACAACCACTGTCCTGAATTTGAGGCTGATGCCTATGATCCAACGCATCTCAGTGGGCCGTATCGAATTCCTCGCCGAACAATTCCTCGGCCCCTAACGTGACCACCACCGTGCCGATCGGCGGACCCTCCTTCAGCAATGCGGCTTCGCCGGCGATTCGCTCGATACTTACCGACTGGCGGACATACACGCGGAGCTCCGGATTCGTGTAGACCCAGGTCCGGCCCTGGCTGTCGTACAGGATCGCCCCGTAGGGGACGGTCAGCTTCCCCTGCGGACCCGACGACGCCGTCCCGGTCTTTAGCCCCAGACGTTCGACGGCGCGTTCCGTCAGGGTGACGCGGTGCAGGTCCGTCCCCGGGACTTCCTCCACGGTGGCAGGGGAGTCAGCGGCAGGCACGGCTTCGGCTTGCGGCTGGGAGCAGGCCGGCAGTGAAAGCGTCAGCAAAGCGGCGACCACCAGGGCGATCAGGACTTTCGTGCTGCGGCCCTGCCGCGAAGCTAACTTCTTCATGGTGCGTCCTCGCTCTGTGCCCGGAGCAGCGGATCGTTCCGGGGTGCGGTCCTGGGCGCCGGTTCCGGTCCGAATCCAAGCAACAGCGCGGGCAAGACAAATAGCAGGAAAAGGGTCGTGGTCAGCAGCCCGCCCCAAATGATGATGACGAGCGGTTGGATGATTTCCGTTCCGACCACGCCACCCATGAGCACGAGCGGCAGCAGGCCAAGAGCCGTTATCAGGGCCGACATCAGCACGGGCATCAACCGGTCCAGCGCGCTTCGGATCACGAGCGCGGGGCCAAAGGCAGGACTGTCCTCGGACCCCAAGCTTCGGGCGTGCCGAATGAACAGGATGGATCCACGTGCGGCAATGCCCAGGAGGGCCGAGAATGCAGGAAGCGAGACCAAGGAGTTGATTCCGCCCGTCATCTGCGCAGCGAGCACTCCGCCCGAGAGCGCGGCAATCAAGCCCAGGAAGACCGTCGCACCCAGCCGCCAGCTTCCCAGCGCCGTCTGGAGAAGCACCAGGATTCCGGCCCCGGCGACCGCCGCCAGCAGCCACAGCCACCGGGCGCTGTTCTGCTGTTCTGCGTACTGGGTGAGGATTTCCGCATGGTATGAGAGCGGGAACTGCAGTTGCTGGAGGCCCTTCTCGATGTCCTGCTGAACGTCGTTGAGGGCGCGCCCTTGAATATCAGCCTTCACATCGATCCGGCGCGATGTGTCATCGTGCAGGATGACCGCCTCGTTCCCGACCATGTTGACCTGTGCAACGTCGCCGAGGCGTACGTGACCTCCGCCGGGGGTATCGATCAGCAGCTCGCGGACGCTGGTAAGGCTGTTCCTGGTGGACGGAGTTCCTTTGACGATCACCGAGAAGACTTTTTGTTGCTGGTATATGTTGCCGACTTCGATTCCCTGCAGCAGCGCTGCGGCGGCGCGCCTGACATCGCCGGGTATGACGCCCGCTTTCTGGGCCGCGGTCAGGTCAACCTGGACCTCGACGATCGGTTGTTGGGTGGGCGCGTCGACATGGGGATTGGCGACGCCGTCGGTCCGGGCCAGGATTTGCCGCACCTCCTCTGCCTTCTGACGGAGGGTGGCCATATCCAGGCCGTAAACCCGGACGGTGAACCCGGGGTCGGCGGCCTGTTGGATCTGCTCGATCCTCTGTTGCGGGTACGTGGATACTTTGCTGGTCAGCCCCGGGTACCCGTTCACCACGTGCTGGACGGCCGCCGCGGTGTCGCGGTAGGACGCCTCCGCGGAAACTGTCACCCAAAGCTCCCCGGCGCTGATGTCGCCCACCTGGTCCGAGGTGATGGCGCGCCCGATGTGTCCCCCCACATTGACCACGCCCGGGAGTGTCCGGAGCTCTTGGGCGGCCGCATCAGTGATCCGCGTCATTTCCTGGTCTGAGGTGCCAGCGATCGCACTCCACTGCACCACGAGGGTCTTGTCCGGCAGGACAGGCACTGTCGGACGGCCGCTGGCTAACTGGGGGGCGAGGGCAAGTCCGGCGAGGGCGAAGGCTGCGGCGCCCGCGAGTACCCACCGGCCCTTTCCCGCTGTCCCGGACAACGCACGGCCGTACCCGGTGTGGACCCGGCTCAGGGTGCGTTCTTCGCGTGCGGTGGTCCGGCCGACGGGCAGGACGAAGACCAGCGCCGCGGTTACCGTTAGAGCCACGATCATCGCGACAGCCAAGGTGAGCAGGTAGGAAAGGAGCAGCGGGCCGAAGAGCGCTCCGTCCTCGCCCGGCACGAAGAACACGGGGAGCACAGACAACGCCATGATGAGCAGGGAATAGAGAATCGGCGTTCGCACTGCGCGCAGGGACGCCGTCACCAAGGTGTCACTCAATTGCGCGGTCCCGACGCCGGACGCGCCGGACGCGGCGCCGGACCCGACGTCGGACGCGACGCGTGCCCTGCCAGTTCGGACTGCGCCATAGAGGTCCTCGGCGACGTCTCCGACGATGACGGCCAAGGCCAGGACCATGCCGGCGAGGACCATGGTGTTCATTCCGGTGCCTCGTAGGTACAGGACCAAAGCCGCCGCCGTCAGGGAGACCGGAATCGTGATCAGGCTGATGACGGCGGTGCGCCAGGAGCGGAAGAACGCGCCAAACATGGTGGCTGTCAACACGAGCGAGACAAGCAGTGCGACACCAAGCGTGCCTACCTCTTCTTCGACGAACGCTGCCTGCCGGTAGACGGTGGTGTCGATCGTGACACCGGACAAGCCTGGCTGGAGGGCGTGGAGAGCATCATCGATGCCCCGGGTCACATCCCTTGTGTTCGTCTCCGGGAACTTTTCGATGACCAGGAGCAGTTCGGCATCCTTGCCGGAGAGTGCATCCCCGATCAGCGGCTGGTGATCGGTCACGACGTGTGAAACATCGCCCAACACCAGCTTTCCGGCCGGCCCTTCCAGACTGACTTGGCCCAGATCCTCGGGCGTGGTGATTGGCAGGACGTGCTGCACTCCAAGCCGCTGGTGGCCCGTCTCCAGGAAGCCGCCGGTGCCGGGTGTGGACGCCTCAAGGTAACTCAAGGGGGATACCCAGACGGCATTGCCGGTAGTCGTAATGACCTCGTCCAGCGTCACGCCCTTGGCCTCAAGTTCCCCAGGATCGACCAGGACCTGCAGCTGCTGGTCGCGGAGGCCCCAAATTGCCACGTTCGCGACGCCGGGCACCGCCAGGAGTCCGGGCTTCAAGGTCCAGCGGGCCAGAACAGACATGTCTATGGCCGACATCTCTTTGGAGGTCAGCCGGATCATCATGACCCGGCTCGTCGATGAGAGGGGCTGCATCAGGACGGGTGCGGCAGACACATTCGGCAAGGCGCGTGCTTGGGTCAAACGCTCAGACACAAGCTGGCGGGCCCGGAAAAGGTCGGTCCCCGGCTTGAACACCATCTGGATTGATGACAGGCCGGGGACGGATTTGGAATGAATGGCTTCCACCCACGCCACACCGTTCAACAGGTCTGCCTCCATGGGGGAGGTGATCAGTTGTTCAACCTCTGCGGCGGAGAGCCCCAGGGCCTCAGTCTGGATTTCGACCTGTGGAGGGGCGAACTCCGGGAAGGCATCCACTGCCATGCCCGGCAGGCTCGTGAAGCCGAAACCCAGGATCCCCACCGCCACGGCCAGGACCAGAAACCGGAACTGGAGTACCCACCGGAGGACCGTGCCCATCATGGCCGGTCACCCGGCTCCTTGGGTGTGAAGGTGGAGAAGCCGTAGCGGGGAGGAGACACCCCAGAATCGATGTCCGGTGAGTGCCCGCTGAAAATGTTAGATCCCCGGTACCTGTCCACCACGCCGCTCCTTGGAACAGTGCCAAAGCGCCCCCAGACGTGTACGTCAATCATGAGCCCCGGCCGAACCTTGGGTCAACGCTCAATGCAAGGATTCTCAGGATAATGACAGGGAATTTTTCGTCCATTCACAAGTGATAGTGGTATACGCCAGAACTAGCCGCTGGAGCCCGGTGTCGCAACCTCGGCGCGGGGGGTCGTTCCGTAAACACTCGCACTGACCTGGTAGGCGTGCCCGTCCAATTCCAACGCCTGCCGATTGATCTCAGTCAGGGCGGAGTCCGCGAGCGCCTCCGCTTTGATGAGGTCCAACGACTCCTGGTCCGCGCCGCCAACCGCTGTCACTTTCACCAGCCCCGTGCCCGCTGAATAGAGTTTTTGCTGGTGGCCAACGGACGGTTCCAGCGGATTGTACTCATCAACGGTCAACACATCGTCGTAGCACGCGGCCGGTACGCATACCCGCTCATGCTGCTTGAAGACAGTTCCACAATCCAGGAAGCCCACATCGGGTGCGTGGGCTTGGACGTACCCCGGGGTACCGGTCACCGGCTGATCCTGCATGGCGATCCCTGCCTGGGCCTTGGAAATGCCGTGAATGAAAGTGCGGGGCGCGCCGGTGAAAGTGCCGTTCTCGTACTCTTCCGGGTACTCCCCGAAGAGCCAGACAGCTCCCTTTTCCGTCTGGGCAAAGAAGGCCAGCTCGGATTCCACGAGCTGCCCGTCGTAGTAGTCACGGTCCCACATCACGAGGGTCTTCACGCCGTCAATCACTTTTGTCAGTCCGGTCACTGAGTGGACCACCGTGCGCTCGGTGGTGCCGTCGGCACTCTTCACCATGCCCTTGGTCGTGTACTGCATGCCGGGCTTCAGTGGAAACCACTTGTTGTCAATCCTCGGCGCCGGCTGGAAGGCCGAGCGGTCGTAGTGGATGGCGGACCCGGCCCCGCAGAACTCTGCGGCGTCCGTGGTCGCCGTCGGGGTAGCAGTCGGCGGGGCAGATCCCGACGTCGGCCCTGTCAGGGGCCCGTTCGACGTGGCCGGGGAAGGCGTACCGCTTGGCCCGGAACACGACGCCACCGCGGACATTGCCAGAAACAGCACGAGTGCAGAACCCAACGCTGTGAGTCGTTTGCTTGGCTGGAACATCTCGGTGTCCTTTCACAACAGGCTGATGAAAGGAGGGCCGGGACAGCGGGAGAGGTTTTCATGCCGCACCGCCCACGGTCCAACATTTCTCAATTGTGCTCCGGCCGGCACGGAAAAAGAACAGACGGCGCACAAACCCGATGTGGCGAAGGGCGTTCCCTTGGGCACCAGGGGGGCCGGCGGCGTCTGGGGTAGAGCGCCCCGAGCCCCGGGCTCCAGGGGCACTCCCGCCGTCGGCCCCGTCCAGCGCCGGTCCCGGAGGGCCGGCTGGTCTGTTTCAAGCCGCGGATGTGTTCCTGTATTAATTCAACATCTTTCCCGGCCCGTAGGCACGAGTGCCGCCTACTCGTTTTCCAGGCACGGGCCGCCGAACACGCGGAGAATCCTACGTAAGCACCCCGTGATCAAAGGCCCGATGAAGGGACCGCACGGGGAACCCAGCGATTGAGGGCTTCTTCCAGGCCGGCCAGATCGACTGGTTTGCTGAGGTAATCATCCATGCCGGCTGCGAGGCAGCGCTCGCGGTCTTCGTCCTGGGCTCCTGCGGTCATGGCGATGATGGGCAGGCGGACAGAGCCGTTCTCCTGCACCCGGATGCTCCTGGTGGCCTCGAAGCCGTCCATGACGGGCATGTGGCAATCCATGAGCACAGCCGCATAGGAGCGGGCGGCGATGGCGGAGACGGCCTCGGCGCCATCGGCAGCGACCTCGGCTTCGTAGCCCAGCTTGGCAACCATTTCGCAGGCGACGAGCTGGTTCACCGCGTTGTCCTCCACCACAAGGATCCTACCTTTGGAGGGCCTGTCCGGCCTCGGTGGCCGTGCAAGTGCGGACGCCGGTCCGGTCGCCGCATTGCCCGCTGCCAGTCGCACCAGGCGGTCGTAGAGTTCCGAACCGCGTACGGGTTTCGTGAGCCATTCGCTGATTCCCGCGCCGGCCATATCGGGCTTGGATACCTGGGACGCGGAGGTCAGCATCATAAGGCGGATGCCCCGCAAGCCTGGGTCCTTCGAGAGCTCGTGGGCAAGCTCGAGGCCGTCCATGTCCGGCATGCACATGTCGAGCACGACAATGTCGAAGGGTTTCCCTGCGGCGGCTGCCTTCCGTGACCGGTCGAGCGCCGTACGCGCGTCGGCAACCGGGTCCGGTCGCAGCCCCCATGTGTTCAATTGCGATTCCAACACCAACCTGTTGGTGGCATTATCGTCGACCACCAAAACGCGCAGACCCGCCAGTGGGCCAGGGACAGTGCGGGCGGGAACCCGCCCGGGTTCCTTGGCGAGCGGCAATCGGAGGGAGAACCAGAACGTGCTTCCCTCACCAGGGGTACTGGTCAAGCCGATGTCCCCGCCCATCACTTCCGTCAGGCGCCGGCAGATGGCCAACCCCAGCCCGGTTCCACCGTACCGACGCGTGGTGGATGCATCTGCTTGGGAGAACGAATCGAACAAGCGCAAGTGATCCGCGGCGTCGATACCAATGCCGGTATCGCTGATTTCGAATCGAACAAGCGCTGTTCTTGCGTCTTTGTCTGCGATGGTTACCCGGATGGCAACTTCACCGGACGCGGTGAATTTTACGGCGTTCGAAGCCAGGTTCAACAGGATCTGCCGGATCCGGCCGGCATCACCGGCCAATTGCGCGGGAACATCGGGGTGGCAGTACGCGATGAGTTCCAAGCCTTTGCCCTGGGCTGCTTCGGCCAGGAGCGACGCCACTTCCTCCATCACGTCCTGCGGATCGAAGGGCGTGATGTCCAGGTCGATCTTCCCCGCTTCCAACTTCGAGAAGTCCAGGATGTCGTTAATCAGGGTCAATAGAGCTCCGGCAGCGGTCTGGACCCCTTCGGCGTACTTGCGTTGCGTTTCATCCAGCGGCGTGTCCAACAACAGCGTTGTCAAGCCGATGACCCCGTTCATGGGGGTGCGGATCTCATGGCTCATCGTCGCGAGGAACTCGGACTTCAACCTGCTCGATTCCAGGGCCGCCTCCCTGGCTGCCAACAGGTCCGCTTCGGCGGCACGCCGAGCGGTAATGTCCTGCCCGATGCTCGCAATTCCGGTGACTCCGTGGTCGCCGCGGATCGGGGAGACCGTGAGGGACACAGGCACGATGGACCCGTCCTTGCGCATCCGGTCCGTCTCGAAGCTACGGGCCTGGCCACCATTCTGGACGGCGGTGAGCACCTCGTCCTCGGCTTGGAGGTAGTCCGGAATGAGGAGCTGTACGTTCTGCCCGGTCGCTTCAGCGGCAGTGTATCCGTACAGTTTCTCCGCCCCAGGGTTCCAGCTGGTGATGACGCCCGCGGGGGTCATGCCGATGATCGCGTCGGCCGAAGACTCAACAATTGCGGCCAGGCCCTCCACTTGGGCGAGTGCCTCCCGCGCCTGGTCCTGTGCGCGCTGACGGGAAGTGACGTCGCGGAAACTCCAGACCCGTCCCACGATCTCATCCCCGACCTGTTGGGGCCGGGAATACCGTTCAAACGTCCGCCCGTCACGGAATTCCAACATGTCCAGGCTCTCCGCCCCCGGATCGGCGTACAGTTCCTGGACCTTGCCTATGAACCCGTCGGGATCCGTGAGCTGGTCGAGGACGAAAGCCAACAGCCGGCCGTCGTCGTGCGACTCCAGGAGATCCGCGGGGATGCCCCACAACTCGGCAAAGCGCTCGTTCGCCCCCGCGATAGTCCCGTCCGCCGCGACAACCAGGATGCCATCGGCCGTGGACTCAAGGGTAGCGCTGAGAAGGGAGAGGGCATCGCGGAGTTCGGCATCAACGCGGACGCGGTCACTTACTTCGCGGATAGAGGCAACGAGCTGCATGGCCGGTCCGACGCCGAGGGGAGCAAAGCTGACCTCAATGGGAAACTCGGCGCCGTCGCGGTGGCGGCCGAACAGTTTCAGGTCAGTCCCGGCCCGGCGTATTCCCGGATCACGGGCAAAGAGGTCCCGGATGGCGCCGCCTTGGCCCTCGAACCGCGCCGGAAGCAGCACCTCATAATGCTTGCCCAGCAGTTCGTTACGCGAATAACCGAAGAGCTGCTCTGAATAGGCATTGCCGAACGTGACCTGACCGTCTGCGTCGATCACCAGCAAGGCGTCCGGTACGGCCTCGACCAGGCCGCCAAAAAAGCCGAACTGATCCAGCGGCCGTATTTCGTTTGTCATTTCGGCCCCCAGAGCTGAATGGATGACAAGCCTACAACCACCGCTGCCGTTTCGGGAAGGGAACCCGGTCCAGGTCGTTCGCGGCGATGACGGAGGCCCCGCCGGACCGCGCCCGGGCTTGCTCCGCGAGCAGTCGGACGTCGGGATAGCGCGACGAGAAATGGGTCAGGATGAGCATGCCCGCTTCGGCGGTGGCAGCCAATGCCCCCGCCTGCCCGGCGGTGAGGTGGCGGTACTGCGCGGCGAGGTCGCCGTCGTCGTCGCTGAAAGTGGACTCAGCCACAAGAAGGTCCACGCCGTTGGCGAGTTCCCCAGCGCCGTCACACGGCGCCGTATCCATCACGAAGGCGAAGCTCTGTGCTGGCCTCGGCACGCTCACGTCTTCCAAGCGCACACCGCCCAGGCTCCCGTCCCGCTGCAGGAGGCTGATATCGGATCCGGTAATCCCGGCCGCCGCAAGCCGCTCCGGCAGAAGGCTGCGGCCTTCGGGCTCCACAACCCTATAGCCGTAGGTCTCGATCCGGTGGAGCAGCGGGCGCACCTCGACCCCGTCGGCGACGGGACCGGGACCACCGTGCGGATGAAGCCGAAGGTCGACGCCGGGCGACGCGACAGCGACGAGGGCGCGGATCATGTCCTCGCCGGACTCGGGATAGTGCAGGTGGATCGGATGCTCCACCCGGTCCAGGGCCATGCGCGAAAGCACGCCCGGCAGCCCGAAACAATGGTCGCCGTGGACATGGGTAACACAGATCCGCGTGATCTGGCTGGCCGAGACGCCGGCTTGGATCATCTGCCTCTGGGTACCTTCGCCAGGATCGAAGAGCAGGCCCTCGCCATCCCAAAGGAGCACGTATCCGTTGTGGTTGCGGGTCCTGGTCGGGACCTGGGAGGCGGTGCCGAGAACCACGAATTCACGCATGGAACCGAGTGTCTCATTACTTGGCGGCTACGCCCATCATCCAGGGCTTACTTGGCGGCTACGCCCATCATCCAGGGCGCCCTTGCCCGGTAACGGTCTTGGGAGGAGGATATGCGGCAGACTCAGGAGGCCTTCCATGATCCAGCTCGGGAAATTTGAAAAGTACCTGGTCGAGGAATTCTTCGACGACTACCGCTCGGGAGACATGTCGCAGCGAGCCTTCATTCGCCGGCTCGCATTTATCACCGGGAGCATGGCTGCCGCCTCCTCGACGATGCTGCAGCTCGGATGCACTCCGGATGAGGTTCCGCTAAGCACCGATCCCATGCCAAGCCCCGAGGCCTCGGCCGCCCGGCCCGCAACGACGGCGGCTTCCGGGCCAGTACCGGGGGCGAAGAGCCCGCTTTCCGTACCTGAGGGCGCGTTCGGCCTCGTGACGGCCACCGTCCGGTTCCCCTCCGGCGGAACCGGGATCAGCGCCTACCTTGCGAGGACCGACGGGGCCGGTGCGGGACCCGCGGTCCTTGTCTGCCACGAGAACCGCGGACTGACCCCGCACATCCAGGACGTGGCCCGCCGTTTCGCCAAGGCCGGGTACGTTGCTTTGGCGCCGGATCTCCTGAGCCGGGAGGGAGGCACACCGGGCATGGATCCCGACGCCGTGCCCGGGGCGCTGACACGGGCGGGAGCTGAGCGCCATGTTTCCGACTTTTCCGCGGCCTTCGATTACCTCCGATCACTGGAATTCGTGGACGGCGAGCGGATCGCCATGAACGGCTATTGTTTTGGCGGCGGCATCACCTGGCAATCCGCCACCGAGATACCCAGGTTGAAAGCCACAGCGGCCTTCTACGGACCGGCGCCCGACCTGGATAAAGTCCCATCCATCAAACCTGCCGTCTTGGGCGTCTATGCCGAACTCGACCAGCGCATCACCGGCGCAATGCCGGCACTTCGGGATGCGCTCGCAGCCACCGACGTCCGCCACCAGCTCACCGTCTATCCCGGCGTCGACCATGCCTTCCACAACGACACCAGCGAGCGGTACAACGAAACGCAGGCGACAGCCGCCTGGCGGGACATGTTGGCCTGGTTCGGCGAGTACGTCTGAACGGACAGTATTGCGAAAGAATGTTCGCATGAGTGACGCCGGCGAGTTCATCGATGAGGCCTTGCGCCGTGAAGGCTCGTGGATCCGTGCAGAGCAGGCCCAGGCCCGGCTGGGAAACGGGCTCCAGCATTACGGGTCCTCGATCGGTGCTATCCGTGGGACAGTCCGCGATGCCCTCCGCCGCCACCCGGGACTCGAGCATGACGAGGTCACTGCCTTGAGTTCGGAATTGTGGGAGGTTCCCGTTTTCGAACGCCGGCTCGCGGCAATCGTCCTTCTGCAGTCCAAGGTCCATCTGCTGACGAATACCGATCTGACGCGCCTTGAGGGTTTTGTCCGCGAGGGAAGGCTGCGTGAACTCGTAGATCCGCTCGCGGTGGACGTGATCGGACCTTTGATCGCCGGACTGGAAGGGCAAGCCAAGGCGCGGGCTGGAAGCGTGATGGATCGATGGGTGCGGGAGCATGACGAGTGGCTATGCCGCGCTGCCCTGATGTCGCCCCTGCGGGCGCTCCGTGGCGGTGGAGGCGACTGGGAAGCGTTTGTGAGCCACGCCACCGTGGCGCTGGACGCCGCTCGGGAAATGGGCGCCGAGGCGGAGGTGGTCAGGGAAGCGGTCTCCACCGTTCTCAACGACGTTGCCAAGCGACGGCCTGAGCTGCAGTTCCCCTCGCCAGTCGCTTGAACCGCCAGTCCCTTGAACCGCCAGTAGCTTGAGCTTGTTGCCCCAGCGCCGGGGCCACTGTTCACGGATTGGGTTCAGCTTCCACGGCAGGCGCGCGTCCCTTGGACGCGGCGTTCGCCCGTTCATCGGCCAGTTCGGCCTCGAGGAGTTCAATGCTTGGAAGGCTCGAGGCGAGTTCCTCCGGCAGCGATTCGATGATTTTGCTCTGCCATTCCGAGACACCGATGGGCAGGTTGATTCCCCGCAAGGCGTACTCGGCCACCACGTTGTTCTTCTCCTTGCAGAGCAGGAGGCCGATGGTTGGCTTGTCATCGGGATGCGCCAGGAGATCGTCCACGGCCGACATGTACATGCCTAGCTGGCCGACAAACCCGGGCTCGAACTTCACCGCCTTAAGCTCGATCACTACATAGCAGCGGAGCTTCAAGTGATAGAAGAGGAGATCGGCGAAGAACTCATCGCCGTTGATTTCCAGCCGGACCTGCTCGCCGACAAAGGCGAAGCCTTGGCCCAGTTCCAGGAGGAACTTCTCCACATGTTGGACGAGTTGAAGCTCCAGTTCCCGCTCGTTGCGGCGGTCTGTCATGGCGACGAAGTCGAACACATACGGGTCCCTGGTGGCTTGTTGGGCAAGGTCCGAGTCCGCCGGCATCATGGTGGTGCTGAAGTTGGTTATTGCTTGCCCGGAGCGCTCATGGAGGCGCGTTTCGATCTGATGGGCAAGGACGTTGCGCGACCATCCGTGTTCGACGGCGGCAGCCGCGTACCAGAGGCGGGTCGCGGCGTCGTCGAGCTTCTCAAGCAGCGCGATCTGGTGGTACCAGGGCAATGTTGCAAGCGGCACTTGCAACATTGGGAACTCCGGCCAAGCCTGGGCGAAAGTCTTCATGTAGCGGAGGTTCCTTGGCGAGAATCCCTTGGATCCAGGAAACCGGGTTTGTATGTCTGCCGACAGGCGGGTGACGACTTTCGAGCCCCAGCCTTGCTCCGATTCCCGCTGCGCCAATTGCCTGCCGATGGACCAATAGGAAGCAAGCAGCGCCTTGTTCGCCGCGGAAATGGCCCGTGAACGTCCCGTGCCGACTTCCTTGGAGACACTGGCAAGCAGCTCGGGGTACCAGTCCGGCATGGAGGTGCGCGCCGGGGGAGCAGCGAACGACGCCGCGGCTTCCGCCGCCGTCGTGGTCTGTTCCGGTTTCAGTTCTTGGCTTCGCACTGGCTGTCCTCTTCTTAGGCGGTTGGGCTTCTTAGGCGGTTGGGCGACTTGGGCGCATGGCGACCGGTTCGGCGACCATTTCGTCGAACGTACGGGAGAGGGCTGACAATTTAGGAGCTGGGACGTGCCACCGCTCAGCCGGCTGGGTGGACCGCCGGCACCCTGTTCCCACGACGGCCCAACACTCGTAATCTGAATGCTGGGAGGTGGTTCCTGTGGAAGCAGCCCAGGGAGATCGGATCATCATTCATGGCAGGACGGTCGGGGCGTCCGACCGGCACGGCGAGATCATCGAAGTCCGCGGTGCAAATGGTGCGCCGCCGTATTTCGTCCGTTTTGACGATGGCCACGAGACCATCCTGTATCCGGGTGGTGATTTCACGATCGATCGCACAGGCGGGAGCTCGTAGCCGCCCGGCCGGCCGTGTTTCCTCGTGAGCTAAGGTAAGACTTAGCTGTGAAGGAGACCGGGGAGGGCGCGCGTGGACCAGATCCTCGACCTGCCCTTTGAAGTGGCGCTTGCGGCGCTCTTCGCCGTCGTGATGGTCCGGGTCAACGCGACATACTGGATCGGCCGCGGCGCAGCGGCCGGAATGGAACGCACGCGGTTCGCACGCGCCTTGCATCGCCCCAAAGCAAGCAAAGCGCAGGCCCTGATTCAGCGCTTTGGTCCCTACGCGGTCGTGCTGACCTTCCTGACTATCGGACTCCAAACCGCCGTGAACCTGGCCGCGGGGGCTGCGAGAATGCCACTCAGCCGGTATCTCCCTGCGGCAATTGTAGGCTCCGGTATCTGGGCCCTCGTCTACGCGACCATCGGCCTCGCGGCGATGGATGCCTGGCTCGCCGTCATGGCGGCCTCCCCTTTTGCCGCCGCGCTCCTGTTCCTCATCCTTGCCGGATTGGCGGTCTGCCTGGTCATGCGACGTCGGCGTCGGACGGCTGTGGCGCCAGAAGATACAGTGGTCTGAGTTCCATTACCGGACCGGCGAAAGGGCAGGCGTTGAGTATTGAGCTTCCGGACCTTGCGGAAGGCGACTTCTACTACGAATCGCTCGGGAATGGGCGCTTCCGCTCAACCATCCACGCCCAGGGGGCGTGGAATCCGCACGAGCAGCACATGGCGCCTGCATCGGGCATCCTGGCTGATGCCCTGCTCCGCCACGAGCCGCGCGACGACGTCCGGATGGCCCGCCTCAGCTACGAAATCCTCGGATTGATCCCCGGCGGCGAATTCGACATCACCACGGCCACGGTCCGCCCCGGCAGGACGATTGAATTGATCCAGGCGGAACTCTCGGCGGCAGGACGCGTGGCTATCCGTGCCACCGCCTGGCGCATGGCGACCAGCGACACGAGTGCCGTCGCCGCCATAGAAGACGTTGAAATGCCGGCCCCGGACGAATGCAAGCCGTGGGACGGCGCGAGCGTATGGCCGGGTGGCTACATCCGGTCCCTCGAAATGCGGATAGCGGAAGGACACCGGGCAGGCTCCGGCAAAGTCTGGATCCGCACGGAGCATCCGCTCACCGATGCTGCGGACAGCCGCGATCTCGCGCGGCTGGTCGGACTCGTGGACACAGCCAACGGTATTGCCGCGCGCGTTTCACCCGGAAAGAACAGCTACATATTCCCCAACCTTGACCTGCAGATCCACATGTACCGCGAACCTGCGGGCGAATGGCTGGGCCTGGACAATATGGTCTCCTTCGGAAACGACGGCATCGGCCTCACATCCACCGTGCTTCACGACATCAGTGGCCCTTTCGGCCGCGCGGAGCAGATCCTCACGCTGAGGAAGAGCTGATGGTTGAGGACCTCGCCCGGACACAGCGCACGCTGACGGTAGTGCGCCAGGAAGAATCCCTCGGAGTCGCCGATGACCTGGACTTCGGGATCGAACTCCTCAACCGTGCCCGCAGAGGGCTGCTCGGCCCGACGCTCCGAATGTACAGGCCCCGGCCTACGGTGGCGTTCGGGCAACGCGATGCCAAGCTGCCGGGATTCCAGGCCGCGTCCGAGGCCTGCCGGAACCTGGGTTTCGAACCCCTGATCCGCAAGGCGGGCGGGCGTGCCGCGGCCTACCACCGGGGCACCCTGGTGATCGATCATGTGGAGCCTCACGCCGACGCGATTGCCGGGGCGAAGGCCCGATTCTCCTTCTTTGGCGAGCTACTCGCTGGTGCGCTCCGCCGCGTCGGGGTGCAGGCCGCCGTCGGGGAGATCCCCGGGGAGTACTGCCCGGGCGAGTTCAGCGTCCACGGCCTGGACCCCGATTTTCCAACGCACCAGATCAAGCTGGTCGGGACCGCCCAGAGGGTTGTCTCCGGGGGGTGGCTGTTCAGTTCGGTGATCGTCGTCGAGAACTCGGCGCCCATCCGCGAAGTCCTCACTGCCAGCTATGGCGCCCTCGGACTCGAGTGGGACCCAGCCACTGCCGGGGCGGCCAACGACCTCTTGCCGCAGCTGGACGTACCCACGGTGGAGGGAGCCGTCGTCGCGGCTTACGCGGAATATGCCGAACTCGTCGACGGCGATTTCCAGAGCCTGCTCCCCGTGACGAGCACCAGCACGGCGTTGTAGACGAATACTGCCAGGACTACGCTTGAGGCCACAAGCAAGTGGACCGAGGTAGAACAATGGACAAGAAGCCATCGGTTGTTCACGATTCCGATGCGGACCTCACCGTTGGACCGCCGAAGCGATCGGCCGCGGGTTTGCCCAGCCTGGTGGACTCCTTGCCGCGTGCGGTGAGCCAGATGGGGCCGTCCCGCACTTGGAAGTCCTTGCTGGCCATGAACCAGAAGGACGGCTTCGACTGCATGAGTTGCGCCTGGCCGGATCCTCCCGAGCGGAAGCTGGCCGAGTTCTGTGAGAACGGTGCGAAGGCCGTCGGGTGGGAGGCTGATCCGCTCAAGGTTCCGTCCGGTTTCTGGGACGAGAACGACGTCGAATCCCTCGCCCAGCGCTCGGAATACTGGCTGGGACAGCAGGGCAGGCTCGTTGAACCCGTCTACAAACCCGCGGGTTCCAGCCACTACCGTTCCATCAGTTGGGACAATGCGTTCCGGATTGTGGCCCGTGAGCTGAACGCCCTGGAATCGCCTGACGAAGCGACCTTTTACACGAGCGGGCGGACGAGCAACGAAGCCGCGTTTGTCTACCAGCTCTTCGTCCGGGCGTTCGGAACCAACAACCTGCCCGATTGCTCGAACATGTGCCACGAGTCCACGGGGCTTGCCCTCGGTGAGACGCTCGGCGTCGGAAAGTCCGCCGTCAGCTACACGGACTTCGCCAAGGCGGATTTGATCATCATCATGGGCCAAAACCCGGGGACCTGCCACCCCCGGATGCTCACCGCGTTGGAGGAGGCAAAACTCGCTGGTGCCAGCATTGTGGCGGTGAACCCGCTCCCCGAAGCCGGACTCATCAACTTCAAGAACCCGCAACGTCCCCGTGGGCTGGTGGGCAAAGGAACGGACTTGGCGGACCAGTTCCTGCAGATCCGCCTCGCAGGAGACATGGCGTTGCTTCAGGCAGTCTCCAAGCGGGTTCTGGACGCGGAGAAGGCAGCGCCGGGGGCGGTACTCGATCATGCGTTCATCGAGGAGCACTGCCAAGGACTCGAAGAGTTCCAAGCCCACATCGACGAGCTGGACGAGAAGGACGTCCTTGCCGCGACGGGCCTAAGGACCGAGGAAATCGACGAGCTCGCATCCCGCTACCTGCGTGCGGAGAAAGTCATCATCACCTGGGCGATGGGCCTGACCCAGCACAAGAAGGCCGTGTCCACCATCAAGGAGATCGTCAACCTGCTGTTGCTCCGTGGAAACATCGGCAAACCCGGCGCCGGGCCGTCGCCGATCCGTGGGCACAGCAACGTCCAGGGCGACCGCACCATGGGCATTTGGGAGAAGATGCCCGAACCATTCCTCGACGCCCTGCAGAGGGAGTTCGGCTTCGACCCGCCGCGGCACCCCGGCGTCGATTCCGTGGACAGCATCCGCGGCATGCGGGACGGCAGGATCAAGGTGCTCGTAGCGCTCGGTGGAAACCTCGTGCACGCAATGTCTGACACCACTGCTGCCGAGGCGGCCGTCCGCAAGACCCGATTGTCAGTCCAGATCTCCACGAAGCTCAACCGTTCCCACGCCGTGGTGGGGGAGCAAGCGATGATCCTGCCGACCATCGGCCGTACGGAAATAGACCGCCAGGCCGGCGGAGAGCAGTTCGTCACCGTCGAGGACACCGTCTGCGCGGTTCACCGCTCGGCGGGAAGGCTGGGGCCGATTTCGGACAAAGTCTTGTCCGAAGTGGCGATCGTATGCCGCATGGCCGCCACGGTACTCGGCGACAAAGTCCCTGTGGACTGGCGAAGTTTCGAAGCGAACTACGACTCAGTGCGCGAACACATCTCCCACGTGGTGCCTGGCTTCGAGGACTTCAATAAGAGAGCCCGGAGCCGTGACGGTTTCGTCCTGCCCCACGGCCCCCGGGACGAGCGGAAGTTTCCCACCGCCACCGGGAAAGCGATGTTCACTGTCAACGACCTTGAGACCATCCATGTCCCGGAGGGGCGCCTGCTGCTCCAGACGGTGCGCTCCCACGATCAGTTCAACACGACCACCTACAGCATGAACGACCGCTACCGCGGCGTGAAGAAGGGCCGCATGGTGCTCTTTGCGCACAGCGACGACCTGGCTGACCTGGGCCTTGCCGACGGCGGCTATGTGGACGTCCACAGCGAAGCCGACGACGGCGTGGACAGGGTCCTGCGCCAGCTGCGGTTGATCGCGTACCCCACGGCCCGCGGTTGCGTGACTGCCTATTACCCGGAGGCAAACGTCCTTGTACCGCTGGATTCGACCGCCGAGGGCAGCAACACTCCTGCGTCCAAGTCCGTGGTGGTGCGCCTGGAACCAGCCGCACCACCGGGATAACTCAGCCCGGATAACCCAGCTCTGGAGGTTCAGGCGGCGAGGCGCGCTTCGACCTCGGCTGCGGACGGGTTGGTGGCCGCGGTTCCGTCCGGGAAGAGGACAGTGGGGACGGTCTGGTTCCCGCCGTTCAGCTTCTCCACGAGTTCGGCAGTGCCCTCGACCTCTTCGATGTTGATCTCGTTGTAGCCGATGCCCTTGGCGTCCAGCTGCTTCTTCAGGCGGTTGCAATAACCGCACCAAGTGGTCGAGAACATAGTGATGGTGCCGGATTCGGGGGTGAAGTCCACGGATTCTCCTGCCGTCGTTGTTTTGAACTACTCGCATCAACGGTAACCCGGCAGGCACTATTCCTTCGCGCGCATGTGTCACATGACACGCAAGGGCGAATCGGTCATGGATTTGGGCGCGCGGTCCTAGAGCGACTCTTCGACGGTGACGCCGGACTGGAACTCACGGCCGTCGGCTTCACTGAAGGCTGTCATCACATGTCCCTTGCCAAGGCCGTTGATCGCCGAGAGGGGGAAATGGCCGGTAATAGTGTTCCCCGAGTGCTCAACACCCTTCAGGTCGTAGTTCTCTTCGGCGCTTTGGTCGTGGTTAAAGGAGAAGAAGGCGATCGCCTCCCCGTTCATGAACTCGATACCCAGTCTTCGCTGAGAGGAATAGTCCGGAGTCGCCGCGACCAGGCCTACGACATAGGCGCCGGAACCAGGGATGTTGCCCTCGATCTCGAACTTCGCCACGAGCGTGGCTTCCGTGGCGGTTACGCTGGCCTGCTTCAGAAGTGCCTCATGGATGCTCATGGCTCAATCCTGCTCTGTGCGACCTCCGCCGTCCACCCCTGATTCGGGTTTTGTCAGAGCCCCGCCGCCGGCCGGATCCTCTCGGGCCCGCGGCCAAAATCCGTCTTGACCAGCCGGAAGACCTGCCGATACAGGTACCGGCAGGGCCTCCCTCACGGCCGGGAAGGCTTCTAGGGTTGAGGGCGTGGATAACCCGAATGGAAGCGTGAAGCGATTGCTCGTCCCGTCTGCGGCGCTGTTGTGGGGGTTCCAGTTCGCGTTTCTCAACCCCGCGCTGGCACTCCTGCTGGTGGCGCTCTTCAATGCCACCCCGGCCGAGGTGGGGTGGGTCCTCGCGGTCTACAATGCCAGCGGCTTCGTCGCTTCCCTTCTTGTGCCGGCGTATGCCGACCGTGCAAACGACTACTTGCGCCCCATGCTGGCCTGTGGCGTCCTGACCCTGGCGCTGTCCACCCTCCTGGCCGTGAGCACTTCGCTGCCGCTCGCCGTCGTGGGCTTGATAGTCCTTGGCGGCCCGGCAGGGGTCGGAAGCTCGCTCTTGTTCGCCCACCTCAGGCACTCAGGCGCCGGAATGAGCGACGTGATGAACACCCGCGCGATTGTCTCTTTCGCCTGGGTCGCGGGACCGCCCCTCGCGACATTCATCATGGGCGCGCTGGGCAATCGGGCCATCCTGCTCGCGCTTGGTGTGGTGGCCGTCCTCAACGTCACCACGACTGCTGCCATGATTTCCCGACGGCGCGCTGCCTCCGACGAGAATCGTCCCAAGGCCCATGCCGAAGAGGATGGGCACCCGTTCTCGAAATTCGGGGTCGCCGCCGTCGTCTTCGCCTTTGTCGCCTTGCAGGCCACAAACAGCGCCGCTGTGTCCATCATGAGCCTGTTCGTGACCCAAGGGCTCGGTGTGGATGTCATCTGGGCGGGCATCGCGCTTGGCGTGTCGGCCGCGCTTGAGATACCTGCGCTCTTCCTGATCGGGCGGCTGGCGCGCCGCTACTCCAGCCGGGCGCTCATCGCCTCCGGATGCGTGGCCGGGATCGCCTACTACGCGGGCATGGCCTTTGTCTCCAACCCTGCCACCCTGATTGCGCTCCAGGTCCTGAATGCCTGGTTCTTCGGGATTGTGGCGGGCGTGGGGTTGACGTTGTTCCAGCGGCTGATTCCCCGTCCCGGCCTGGCTTCCGGGCTCTACACCAACACGCGGCGCGTCGGCGCTATCGTCTCGGGCCCCATCATCGCTTTGGGATCGACGACGGCGCTCGGCTACCAGGGCATCTTCGCGGCTTGCGCCGCACTCACGGTCTTGGCGCTGGTAGTCATTGTGCTGGCCGGGCGGACGTCGCGGCGAATGCCGCCGAAGGAGCGTCCTGCTGCCCCTGCGCCAACCCATGACGCTATCGCTTGAGCCTTACGACGCGCAGGAGGATGCCTGCCGCGAACATGAGGACGCCCAGGGCCGCCGATAGCGGCGGGAGCGTGCTCACGAGGACCACACAGGCCAGGGCTCCGAACACCTGGAGCGCTTTGGGGTATCGGCGGTCCTCGGCCGGCTGGGTAAACGCCGCAATATTGGCGACCAGGTAGTAGATGAGGACGCCGAACGAGGAGAAACCGATCGCGCCGCGCAAGTCGGCGAACGCGACGATCACGCAGATCACGACGGCGAGAGTGACCTCGGCCCGGTGCGGGACACGGTACCGGGGGTGGACGGCGGCGAGCCAGTGCGGCAGGTCGTGGTGCCTGGCCATTGCCAGGGTGGTCCGGCCCAAGCCCGCGATGAGGGCCAACAGTGCACCGAGGGAGGCGACGGCGGCTCCCGCACGGACCGCCGGGACGGCCCAGGCTAAGGTCCCGGCTCCGACCGCGGCAGCGAGCGGCGTCGGGGTGGCAGCCACACCGTCCGGGCCGAGCGCGGCAAGGAGAGTCACGGCGGTGATGGCGTAAATGACGACGGCGATGCCCAAGGCGATCCCGATGGCACGCGGAATCGCCCGGCGGGGGTCCCGGACTTCCTCTCCCATCGTGGCGATCCTCGCGTAGCCGGCGAAGGCGAAGAACAGCAACCCTGCGGATTGGAGGATCCCGTACCAGCCGTGCGCAAGCAGTCCGTCCCCGGGGATGTTGGCCGGAGACGGGGCAGAGCCGCCCCAACACGCTGCCACCCCGACGGCGAGGGCCGCCAGCACTGCGAGAACCAGAATGCGGGTCAGGCCAGCCGTGCGGGTCACCCCGTGATAGTTCACCGCGGCGAGGACGACGACGGCGGCGATGGCCACGGGACGTTCCCACCCGGGAGGGGCCGCGTAGGCGGCGAATGTCATGGCCATGGCCGCCGCGCTGGCGGTCTTGCCGATGACGAATCCCCAACCGGCCAGGTATCCGGCCCAGGGTCCCAGCCGTTCACGGCCGTAAATGTAGCTTCCGCCCGACGTCGGGTACGCGGCGGCGAGCTGGGCGGAGGACGTCGCGTTGCAGAATGCCACAGCCGACGCGATGACGAGCCCGATCAGCAACCCTGATCCTGCGGCGGAAGCGGCAGGAGTGAAGGCGGCGAACACGCCGGCGCCGATCATCGAGCCCAGTCCGATCACGACCGCGTCGAAGGTACCCAGCCGACGGGCCAGGCCCTGGGGGTTGCTCATGGGCCTAGGACTTCCCCGTGACTGTCAGGACGATAAGGACGCAATTGAGTCCCACGATCAGTGCAGCGCTGGTCCACCCGGCAATCCTCAATGGCGTGGAATCCGTGTGGATGCCCATGACTTCGCGCTTGCCGGTGAGCCGGATCAGCGGAATCAAGGCGAAAGGAATGCCGAAGCTCAGCAGGACTTGGCTCAGCACGAGTGCCAGCGTGGGTTCGATGCCCGCGCCGAGAATGACCAGCGCCGGGACCAGCGTAACCACCCGGCGGAGCAGTAGGGGTATTCGGATCTTAAGGAGCCCGCCCATGACCGTTGCTCCGGCGTAGCATCCGACGGACGTTGAAGCGAGGCCTGAGGCAAGCAAACCGATACCGAAAGCCACGCCGATGATCGGACCAAGGGCAGATGTCACAGCGGCATGGGCGCCGGCGATCGTGTCGGTTCCTTCGACTCCCCGCAGGCTGGACGCGGCCAAAAGGAGCATGGCGATGTTCACGACCCCGGCAAGCACCAAAGCCCCCACGACGTCCACACGGGTGATCTTGATGAGCCGCGTCCGTTCAGCGGGGTCCTCCGAGAAACCATGCCGGTCGCGGGCCAGGGCTGAATGCAGGTAGATCGCATGCGGCATGACCGTGGCGCCGAGCATGCTCGCGGCAAGCAGGACAGTGTCCGTGCCCTCGAACCGCGGCACCAGACCCGCCAATACGCCACCGGTCTCCGGGGGATTGACGAAGAGACCCGACACGAAACCGACGGCGATGACGGCCAAGAGCATCATGATGGCGTATTCAAAGGACTTCTGGCCCCGTGACGACTGGAGCGCCAGGAGCAACATGGAAGCCACTCCGATGATGATGCCGCCCATGAGAAGTGGCAGTCCGAAGAGGAGGTTGAGGGCCACGGCTCCGCCGATGACTTCGGCCATGTCGGTAGCCCCGGCCACCACCTCCGCCTGGACCCAGAACAGTCTGCGACGGTGGGTTCCCAAGCGTTTGCCCAGGAGCTCAGGAAGGCTGTGCCCGGTGGCCAAACCAAGTTTCGCCGATTGGTACTGCACCAGGACCGCCATGATGTTCGCCGCTACCAGGACCCACACGAGGAGGTAACCGTAATTCGCTCCCGCGGTGAGGTTTGCCGCGACGTTGCCCGGATCGACATAGGCGATCGCAGCCACGAAAGCCGGCCCCAACAGGAGCAGCCGGGACTTCCACCGGGGTTTGCTCGCCGGTCGCTCAACAATCGTGGCAGCCATGGTTTCCTCAACAGCGGGGATACGGACATGATGAGGATACCGTTAAGTTAGGCATACCGAAAAGTAGCTTTTAGGTGCAGCTTGATAAGCTCGCGCTTTGCCCAACTAACTAGCAGTAAGTGTCGCTTTGAGCCCTCAAAACGACACTTACTGCTAGTTAGTTGGGCGCGGCTCAGGCGTGGGTGGGTTCTTCCACCAATGCCGTGGCGATGCTGTCCGCGTCATCGAGTGCGGCGAGGTACCGTTCGGCATCCAGGGCCGCGGCGCAACCCGTGCCGGCGGCCGTAATGGCCTGGCGGTAGCGGTGGTCCACGGCGTCGCCGCAAGCGAAGACTCCGGAGAGGTTGGTAACAGTGGTGGGGGAATCCACCTTGATGTAACCCTCCGCGTCGAGTTCCACCTGTCCTGCGACAAGGTCCGTCCGCGGGACATGTCCAATGGCCACGAATATGCCCGTAGCCGCATGTTCACGCGATTCACCGGATCGAGTGTCGGCCAGGGTAACCCCGGTAACCTTGGCGTCGCCGTGGATCGCCGTGATCGCCGAGTTCCACGCGAAGCGGATTTTCGGATTGTCCTTGGCCCGTTGGGCCATGATCCGGGACGCCCTTAGCTCTTCCCTACGGACGACGACGGTCACGGTCTTCGCGAACCGGGTCAGGAACATCGCCTCTTCCATGGCGGAGTCGCCGCCCCCCACCACGATGATTTCCTGTTCGCGGAAGAAGAAGCCATCGCACGTGGCGCACCATGAAACGCCGTGTCCGCTCAGCCTCTTCTCTTCGGGCAAGCCGAGTTCTTTGTAGGCGGAACCGGTCGCAAGGATTACGGCCGGTGCCTCGTGGGTGTCGCCGGAGCCGGTGACCACGCGCTTGAGGTGCCCGGCCAGCTGGACTTGAGTGACGTCGTCGAACACTATCTTCGCGCCGAAGCGCCCGGCTTGTTCCTGCAGGCCATCCATGAGCTCGGGTCCCTGGATTCCGGCGGGGAATCCGGGGAAGTTTTCCACCTCCGTGGTGTTCATCAGCGCGCCGCCGGCGGTGACTGATCCGGCAAGGACGAGGGGGCTCAGGCCCGCCCGGGCGGCATAGATTGCCGCGGTGTAACCGGCGGGGCCGGATCCAATGATGATCAGTTGTTCTGTGCTCATGGGACAAGTGCAACAAGGTCGGGGGATTCAATCAAGGGCTCGTCAATCCATGTGCATAATGGGTGGATGTTCAGCGAAGCCGGAGCCGTCCTGATCCGGCCCATGAATCCCGAGGATTGGCCCTCGGTCCGTGCGATTTTCACGGAGGGTATCGAGACCGGGCAGGCAACCTTTGAAGCGGCAGCCCCGGACTGGGAACAGTTCAACGCGGGCCGCCTTCCTGATCACCGATTCGTCGCTGTTACATCCGGCCTCGTGGTGGGGTGGACTGCTGTTTCCCCTGTGTCTGCGCGCCCGGCATATGCCGGTGTCGTCGAACATTCCGTCTATGTCGCCGGTTCTGCGCGCGGACGGGGTGTTGGAGGTCTGCTGTTGAAAACGCTGGCTGCGTCGACCGAAGAGCACGGCATCTGGACCATCCAGTCGAGCATTTTCCCCGAGAACCAGGCCAGCATCCGCCTTCACGAGGCCAACGGATTCACCATTGTTGGCCGTCGCGAACGCATCGCACGCATGAGCACAGGGCCCCTTGCCGGCCAATGGCGCGACACGCTCCTGCTTGAACGGCGCTCACGCCGGGTCTGAGCAGCGCGGTCTGAGGAGGGCCGAGGGTGGCTTATGGCACTTGGCAGAGGCCGTTGAGGGCCGCCCACTGAAGGAGCATGATCGACTTTCCGTCCACGATGCGGCCGTCGTCGATCATGGCGAGGGCATCGGAGAAGGCAATCTCGATGGTTTCGATGTCCTCGCCATCCGCGGCTACTCCGCCGCCGGGGCCTGTCTGGTCCGCCGGGGTGTAGGGCGCGACGTAGAAGTGCAGCCGTTCGGTGACAGATCCGGGGCTCATGTATGCGTCGAAGACGTGCCGCAGCGTTCCGACGTCGACGCCGAGTTCCTCGCTTGCCTCGCGCCGGATGGCCGTTTCGGGATCGTCGTCGTCCAGCAATCCGGCAGCAGCCTCGATCAGCATGCCGTCCGGATGATCGTTGACATAGGCCGGAAAGCGGAACTGCCGCGTGAGCAGAACCGTGCCCCGGCCGGCGTCGTACAACAGAATCGTCGCGCCATTCCCGCGATCGTAGCTTTCGCGTTGCTCCGTGACCCATCGGCCGTCCCTGCGGCGGTAGTCGAAGGTGGTGCGACGCAGCACGTGCCAACCGTCGGAAGTCACTTCGACATTGCGCACCACCACGGCGGGATTGCGGTCGAGGCCTCGGCCGGCCTGGTCGAGACCGGTGCGGCCGCGGTGGTCGGGTACATCAATTCCAGGACGCAACGTCGTGGGCGGGGCATCGTTTCTCGGAGTCATCCCGCTAGAATAGTGCATGATCGTGCAACATCAGGAAGGAACGCGCATGCTTGCTGCCGAACGGCACCAATTTCTCCTCTCGCGGCTTGCCGCCGATGGCAAGGTGATCGCCAAAGACATCGCCCACGAACTCGGCCTGTCCGAAGACAGCGTGCGCCGCGATCTGCGCGAGCTTGCCGCGGCCGGGCTCTGCCAGCGCGTATACGGCGGTGCGCTGCCGGCTTCTCCTGCGATTGCCGACTATGCCACCCGCGCTACGGTCGAGCCGGAGAGCAAGGGGCGCATTGCTGCCTGCGCCATTTCGATGATCCAGCCGGGTTCCGCCGTGATCCTCGACGGCGGCACCAGCACCCTCGCGGTGGTCCACGCGCTGCCGGCGGAGCTCGACTGCACTGTGATTACCCACAGTCCGACCATCGCCTCGGCGCTTGTCGAGCATCCCCTCATCGAGGTGTTCCTCCTCGGGGGCCGCTTGTTCAAACACTCTGCCGTGACCTGCGGGGCTGCGGCCGTCGAGGCCACCCAGGCCGTTTCCGCCGAGTTGTTCTTCCTCGGCGTCACCGGAATCCACCCAGACCACGGACTCACCACCGCCGACGCAGACGAAGCCGCCATGAAGCGTGCCCTCGCCGCCCGTGCGGCAGATACGTACGTCCTCGCGAGCGCCGAGAAGATCGGGGCCGTTTCGCGCTACTCGGTGTTGCCTTTCGCCAGCGTCGCCGGCCTCATCACCGATGCGCCAGCCAACGATCCCACCATGCGGGAGCTCTCGCGCCTTGGCGTCGCCCTTGTCGGCGCTGGATAACCGGGCTTGCCCCTACCCGGACCGGTCCTCGTGTGCACGGGTGACGAAGTGTTCAACGCGCCGGTCCGGAACCAGCCAGATCATGGCCACGACGGTGTACGCGGCGACGGCGAGCAAAGGATGGAGGAAGCAGAGGCCAAGGCCGGCCACATAGATGAGCGGCGACGTCTTCCCCTTCCAGTCCCGGCCGATCGCCTGGGCCAGCGCACCCTGCCGGCCCTGGCGCCGGATCAACGACTGCTGCAGGACGTAGTAGGCAACGGCGGCGCACAGCAGGTTGAAACCGTAAGCCAGCACCGGGACCTCGGCGAAGCCCGACTCATCCATCCAACGTGTGCTGAACGGGAAGAGGGATATCCAGAACAGCAAGTGCAGGTTCGCCCAGAGAATTCGGCCGTTGACCCGATCCGCCAGATGGATCATGTGGTGGTGGTTGTTCCAGTAGATCCCCACGTAGACGAAGCTGAGCAAATAGCTGAGGAACGTGGGAAAGACGCTCAGCAAGGCATGCCAGCTAGGCTCCGCGGGCACCCGCAGCTCAAGCACCATGATGGTGATGACGATCGCGAGGACGCCGTCGCTGAATGCCTCAAGCCGGTTCTTGTTCATCGCATTGCCTTCATGGGGACATCATCGTTGCTGCGGACTCCCGCGGCCAAGAGATTACGCCCGCCCTTCCCGCCTAGCCCAGCGTGGAGGCATCAATGACGAAGCGGTACCGCACATCGGAGGCGAGGACCCGCTCGTAAGCGTCGTTGATCTTCTCGGCCGGGATGACTTCGATCTCGGCCCCCAGCCCGTGTTCGGCGCAGAACTCGAGCATTTCCTGGGTCTCCCGGATGCCCCCGATCGCCGATCCGGCGAACGAACGCCGGCCCCCGATGAGTGCGAAGGCGTTGACCGGCAGCGGTTCCGCCGGTGCGCCCACGTTCACCAGCGCGCCGTCGAGCGCCAGCAACTGAAGGTAGGAGCTGATGTCGATCGGGGCGCTGACGGTGTTGATGATCAGGTCGAAGGTCCGCGCGAGCTTTTCGAAGGTGGCCGGCTCGCTCGTGGCGAAGTACTGGTCCGCGCCCAAACGCAGGCCGTCTTCCATCTTCTTGAGCGACTGGGACAGCACCGTCACCTCGGCGCCCATGGCGTGCGCGAGCTTGACGGCCATGTGGCCCAGCCCGCCGAGTCCGACGACGCCGACCTTCTTGCCCGGTCCGGCACCCCAATGCCGGAGAGGCGAATACGTGGTGATGCCTGCGCACAGCAGGGGAGCGGCGGCGTCGAGCGCTATCCCTTCGGGGATCCGCACCACGAAGTCCTCGGTCACGACGACGTGGGTGGAGTATCCGCCCTGGGTGATGGTGCCGTCGCGGTCAACGGCGCCGTAGGTCCCGGTCATGCCTTTCAGGCAGTACTGCTCCTCGCCCTTGCGGCAGTTAACGCACTCGCCACAGGAGTTGACCATGCAGCCCACGCCTACCCGGTCGCCGACCTTGTGGCGGGTCACGTCGGAGCCGATTTCGGTGACGATTCCGGCGATTTCGTGGCCGGGGGCGAGCGGGTAGGACTGCGGTCACCAGTCGCCGCGGACTGTGTGGATGTCTGAATGGCAGATGCCCGCGTACTTGATCTCGATGAGCACGTCGTGGGCGCCGACGTCGCGGCGCTCAATGGTGGTCGGAACGAGGGCTTCGCTTGCGGACGGGGCTGCGTAAGCATTGACGGTCAGCATTATTCTCCTGTTGGTGGACGGAGGATTGGCACTATCCATCCAACAGGAGAATTCCGACGTGAGGGAGTCCCTGCTGGTAGGGGTACTGGCAGGGACTCCCTCAACGGAAGGGGATCCGTTGCGGACTAGCTGGCGCCGAGGAAGATCGGGTTCGTCAGCGCTGCCATGGGACCGAGCGGGATGACTGTTCCCATCTCCGTGCCGCTGCCGGATGTTCCGTCGATCTTCGGATGCCGGACCTCAACGCGCACGTAAGCCGCGAGCTGCGGGGTGGTGACCCAGGTGCTCGTTCCCTGGCCCGACGCGGGAAGGGTGACCTGCTGGGTCTGTCCTTCATCCGTGATGAAGCGTACGACGCCGTTCGGCACGCCGGCGATTTTCGCCGTCACCGTGACGGGGGCACCTGCCGCGACGTTGAGCCGCTCGCCCACGGTCGCGCTCTTGCCGCCGGACGTGACCTGGAAGTCCACCGAGACGTCAGCCGACTCGGCGATCCAGTTCCGGCCATTGCGGATGCCGTCCAGCAGGGCATCGCGGGACAACGCTGCGGCGTTGACCACGTTGTGCGGGAAGCCAATGACCTGCGGGACGCTGTGGGCGTCGCTGTTGCCCATCGCCGGGAGCCACCGGCCACCGGTACGGACGGAGTGCGCGAGCATCGAATCCCAGGTGTTGACGGAGGACTCGTCGTCCAGGGTCCACGGGCCCGTCCATACCTCAACCGCATCGGCGTCGTCATAGCCGAACTTCCAGCGGCAGGCGACATACGGGCAGTACGGGTGAGCCGGAACAACAATTCCGCCCGAGGCGTGGATCCGCTGGGCTTCCTGCTCGAACCCCTTGTCGCGGGCACGGTAGCGCCAGTCGATCCATTCGCCCGGCTCCAGGCCGAGCGCGAGGTAGTGGCCGTTGCGCGTGGTGACTTCCTCGCCCGTGAGGATGAGCAGGTCGTTGCCGGCAAGCGGCCCCCAGACGCCGTGCGATGCCGGCGTGTTGTGGTCCGTCGAGATCATGAAGTCGAGGCGCGCGGCGCGGGCGCCGGCTGCGACGTCCTCGGGCGTGCGCTTTCCGTCCGAGTAGACGGTGTGCAGGTGGGCGTCCCCGCGGTACCAGCCTGCGCCGCGGCCGGCAACCTGCTGCGGCGGATACTGGGGCTTGAAAGGGGCGACGTCGGGTCCGTACTCAAGCGTGACGTTCACCGTGTAGTCAAGGCCCTGCTCGGCCACCTGGTACGGGCCAAGAACGACGTTCCACGTGCCCTTCCCAATCGGCCCCGGCAGGTAACCCGGCGTCGTGTCGCCGGCGCTGATGCTGAATTCGGTGCGGAAACCACCGGACCAGCCGCGGAATCCCTTCCCGGCGAGGTCGGTACCCTTCTCATCGAAGATTCCGATGTCGCAGGCGTTCGTGAGAAGTCCGGAGGCCACCTGGGGCTTGCTGTAGGTGTACGAAACGCTGATCTTGTTGACGCCGGCCGGGACCTCGATCGGCAAATAGACGAAGTCCGCTGCTCCCGGATCCAGATGGCCGGTGATCGTCTTGCTCTTGCTGGTTCCGGTAGCGGCTGCCGCGAACGAAACCGGGGCCAGGGTCAGAGCCGCGCCGGTCAGTGCGGCGGCCAGGAAGCCGCGCCGGGTAGAGGAAAAGGAGACATTGTCGCCCGAATGGGCTTTGCATGGTGAAGTCACTCACTCGATGTTGCACACCGTTACTGAACAGTAGGCAACGGAACCAAGAACGCAGCATGAAAGCGGGAGCGTCAGCAAGCGGAGTCCATTCAGTGGACCCGTCGTCAATTGGCCCTTGCCACGAGCCATGCCCGGCCTTACTGTTCTTGGCATGCACCAAGGGCTGGGGCGACGGCGCAACCATTCCCATGTACCGAACAGGACGGTGTTTTAGATGTGCGATATTCCGGGTTTGATCAGTCGCCTTGAAGCCCAAGACCTCGCTCGATTGCGCGAGGCAGGCAAAGAAAAGCCCCTGGAACCGGGGATGATCGCCGCTATTGATGCCGCGGCCGGCGGGCCGGGCGAGGGCCGCGGGTACTACGTGGTCAGCGGTTCCCTGTATCCGATCGAAGCCAGGGACTACCACCTCAGGGAAGATGTGGCGGAGGCGCTGTTCGCGGCGGAAGGAACATCCGTAGGCGCCACGGCCTAGGCCCGGGGACGCCGTAACCCAAGCCGCAGGCACCGGCCCGCACTGGAAAAAACAGGTGGGCCGGCGGTGTGGTCTGGAGGGTGCTTGTGACTACAGCGCGCCCAACAGCTCCTGCATTTCCTTGATCTCGGCCTCCTGCGCCGTCACGATGTCCTTGCCGAGTTTGAGGGCATCGGCGTTCTTACCGTCGGTGCCTTCCTTCTGCGCCATGGCCACGGCCCCTTGGTGGTGGGCGATCATGTGGGTCAGGAACAGCCTGGCTGCATCCCGGCCTTGGGTGGCCTCGAGTTTCGTCATGTCCTCGTTGTCCACCATTCCGTTCATGGTGTGGCCGCCCGACATCCCCGCGGGCTCGTTCCAGTCCTTGAGCCAGCCGGTCATCTTCTCGATCTCCGGGCCTTGGGCTGCCTTGATCCTGCCGGCGAGCGCAGTCACTTGGGCAGGGATGCCGTTCTTGGCGAGTATGACGTCGCTCATCTGGACGGCCTGGGCATGGTGGGGGATCATCATCCGGGCAAACTCGGCATCCGCCGCGTTATGGTCTCCCGCGGTCGCCGCGGCCGGGGATGCGGCCGAACCAGACGAAGAGGCGCTTCCGTGGTCCATTCCCGGCATGCTGCTGCCGCCGGTTCCGGCCGAGCAGCCGGCGAGCGCGATTGCTGTGGCCACGGTAAAGGTGGCGAGGGTCAGGTTTTTTCTCATGGTTTTGGGGTCCTTCAATCAATCAGCCTGCAGAAGCGCGGCTGCGTGGGACGCGCACAGCAAGCCCACTGTGTGGGGCGGCGCGTCAGGGTGGAGTCTTGTGCAGCGGGTCGGCAGCCCGGTGCGGCGGTGGATTTTACGTGCGGCTGATGCAGAGATCGCCCGGGGAAGGACTACCCGGGCGATGCGAATATCCGGAGACCAGGGTACCGGCCTCTGACGTGCCCGCATTGGCGTAGGGCGGGACACCTGGTAGGGGTGCTGTCAGGGTGTTATGGCCCGGAGCGGGGACGCAGACGGCGTGCAGGGCCGACATCGTGGTGCACGTGCCCGGGCTTGCACACGACTGCGCCGGAGATGAATCCGCGTGCTGAACTATGTGCGACGGGCCGATGACAGTGGCGGGGCCCACGACGGCGGACTGGCCCATAGCCGGGGTGGCGTGCATGCTGTGCCCACCCGCCATGACATGCATCCCGACGATTCCGCCGATGATCGCGAGCAGTCCTGCCAACAGGCCCGTGCGGATGAGGAAGGCGGTGGCGCGGCCCCGTGAGGGGTCGGTCATGGTCTTCCTCCTTCCGTAGCTTGTTCGCCCGGTTCGCGGGCTTTACGACGGCTTCAACGAGTATAGGCGCCGTTCAGTTTCATTCTGCCGCGCTCACCCTGCCATCGTCCGTCCTGTCATGGTCCTTGGTGGTTGCGCGGCTTTCGCGGCGGCGGCTTCGCGGGCCAGGAATGCTCCGAGCTCGCCGATGGTGCTCATCAAGGGAGCCGGGAAGACGACCGTGGTGTTCTTGTCCACGCCGATCTCCACCATGGACTGCAGGTTGCGCAACTGCAGGGCCAGTGGATGGGCCATCATGGTGTCAGAGGCCATGCCCAGCGCGGCAGCGGCCAGGGACTCGCCTTCGGCGGCGATGATCTTGGCGCGCTTTTCACGCTCGGCCTCGGCCTGGCGGGCCATGGCGCGCTTCATGCTGTCCGGCAGTTGGATGTCCTTGAGTTCCACGAGGGTCACTTCGACGCCCCATTCCAAGGTCAGTCCGTCCAGGATCTGGCGGATGTTGGCATTGATGACGTCCGTTTCTGCGAGCGTTTCGTCGAGGGTGTGCTGACCCACCACCTTGCGAAGCGTGGTTTGTGCGATCTGGTCGATCGCGGCGTAGACGTTTTCGATGGCCAGGACGGACTTGATGGCGTCCACCACCCGGAAATACGCGACGGCGGAAATGTCTAGGCTGACATTGTCCCGGGTGATGATGCCCTGGGACTGGATCGGCATGGTGACGATCCGCAGGGAGACCTTCCTCAGGCGGTCGACGAACGGGATGATGATCACAAGGCCCGGGGTCCGGAGGCCCTGGATCCTCCCAAGCCTCAACAGGACACCGCGCTCATACTGCGTGACAATGTGGACGGCCATCGCAAACCAGATGACCAGCAGGACAATCAAGACAATCAGCCAGGTGATGGCGTCCGCTGTCATGGCCGCACACCGGCTTCGTCGCTAAGTGCTAATGCGTTCATGGCGGAGATCCTTCGGTGGCAGTGGAGGGAAAAGGGAGCCCACTTTCCGCAACGAGGCAGGCGAACCCGCTTACGTTGTATCTCCAGTAAATACCTTGGAATCGCCGAGTTGTAGGGCCATAAATGAAAGGAACGCCCTCTGGGACGTTCCTCTCAATTTCGTGGCTTAGACCCTTTCGCGGGTCCGGTCGATAACCGGCTCCGGATCGTTCCTGAACTCACGGTAGCGGCGTGGGAAGGCCCAGAACATGAAGTCCTTCGCGTCGACCTTGGGCTCAGGGCGTTCCTCGGGTTCCTGTGAGGCATCTTTCCTGGTGTCCCGCCGGAAATCCTTGTTGTAGCCGTAGCACATCACAGACCTCCTTCTAGCAACTGCCCTTTAATCGTCCTCCCGATTCGGCAAGCAGTCCACCTTTCAACGGCTGATCCGCTTATAGGCACAATGGAGGAGTGAAATCCCCACCCGTTCCCCGGAATGCCGCGCTCGCATACCGCCCTTTCGACCTGGACACCATCGGCGAGGGACTCGTCTTCGGAGAATCGCTGGGGGAACTCGCCAAAGCCCTCGATACAAGGGGAACGGCAGGAACCGCCGTCGTGCAAGCGCCCCCGGGGACCGGCAAGACGACGCTCGTGCCGCCCTTGCTTGCCAACATCCTGCTCGCCGACGGCGCGGCCGGCGCGGTGACCGGAAGGCAGCGCCCCCGGGTGATCGTGACCCAACCACGGCGGGTCGCCGCACGCTCAGCGGCACGGCGCCTCGCCGCTCTCGACGGCAGCCGGCTCGGCGAACGGGTCGGATACACGGTCCGCGGCGAAAGCCAGGCGGGCCCCGGGACCATAATCGAGTTCGTGACTCCCGGAATCCTCCTGCGCCGCCTGCTCGCGGATCCGGGGCTTGAGACCGCCGGGGCTGTGATCCTGGACGAGGTCCACGAGCGCGGCCTGGAGACGGACCTGTTGCTCGGAATGCTCATCGAAGTCCGTGAGCTGCGGGAGGACCTCATGCTCGTCGCGATGTCCGCAACCCTCGACGCGCCGCGGTTTGCCGCGCTGATTGGAGGCCCCGGAGAAGGCACAGGCGGAAAGCACGACGGCGGCGGGCCGGCACCCGTCGTCGACTGTCCGTCCGCGCTGCATCCCTTGACGGTGGACTGGGCGCCCGCGGCAGGTCCACGGTTGGACGGACGCGGCGTGACCCGCGCCTTCCTGGACCATGTGGCGGACACTGCCGCGTCGTCGTACGCGGACACCCTCGCAGCTGATCCGGACATCGACGCCCTGGTGTTCCTTCCTGGTGCGTGGGAGGTCTCCCACGTCGCGTCCCGGCTGCGCGCCAGACTGGCTGCGAGGGCCAGGGACGTGGAGGTATTGGAGCTTCACGGCCAGGCAAGCCCGGCCGAACAAGACCGGGCGGTCTCCGGCAGGGAGCCCGGCGGATCTCCCCGGATTATCGTCTCGACTGCCCTGGCCGAATCCTCCCTGACCGTTCCGGGAGTGCGGCTGGTCATCGACGCGGGGCTGTCCCGTGAACTGCGGCGCGACGCCAACCGCGGCATGTCCGGCCTGGTCACGGTCTCCTGCTCCCGTGCCTCCGCCGAACAACGCGCAGGACGCGCTGCACGCCAAGGGCCAGGACGAGTGGTCCGCTGCTACGAGCACAAGGCATACGGCGCCGCACCGGCCCACCCCACACCGGAAATTGCGGCCGCCGACCTGACGGGCGCGGCCCTCGTCCTCGCGTGTTGGGGATCGCCGGGGGGCCGGGGGCTCGCACTTCCGGACTCCCCGCCCCAAGGCGCGATGGACGATGCCATTGAAGTGCTGCGGGAACTTGGCGCCATCGACGCGGACGGACTTGCCACGGACGTGGGGAAGACCCTGGCCCGGATCCCCGCCGATCCACGACTGGCCCGCGCATTGCTGGATGGTGCCGCCACTGTCGGGCACCGGGCGGCTGCCGAGGCTGTCGCCCTCGTGGCAGGGGATCAACGGGCTCCCGGAGCTGACTTGACGCGCCTGCTGGCCACACTCCGGGCAGGCAAGGACCCCGCGGCCCGGCGTTGGGCCGAGGATGTCCGCCGCATGGAGGCGATCGCACGCCAGGAGCGATCCGGCGTCGGGCCTTCCCTGACCGCACCGCCGAGCCTGCCTTCACTGGCGAGTCCTGCCGAAGCCTTGGGGTTCGTGGTCGCGCTTGCGTTCCCCGACCGTGTTGCGCGCCGCGTTCCAGGCACCGGCCCTGAACGCTACCTGCTGACGTCGGGAACACGTGCCGGGCTGCCGGCGGGCAGTCCGCTCGCCGGCCACGATTGGCTCGCTGTGGCCGAGGTATCCCGTGCGGACGGCCGGGATGCGGCAGGCACTGGCGCCGTCATCCGTTCCGCTGCACCTTTGGCGGCGGATGCGGCGGAAGCTGCCGCCAGCCACCTCCTGAGCGATACGGTGGAAGCCGAATTCACGCGGGGCCGCGTCACCGCCAGGCGGGAACGGCGGCTGGGTGCGATTCTGCTTTCGTCGACGCCCGTACGGCCCACCATCGACGACGGTCGCGCTGCCGTAGCCCGCGCCCTGGCGAAAGAAGGCCTGGGGACCATTGGCTGGTCGACGGCAGCCGATACCTTGCGCCGGCGACTGGCTTTGCTGCACAGGGAACTGGGCGATCCATGGCCGGACGTCTCCGAGCCCGCCTTGCTGGCCAGGCTGGAGAAGTGGCTGGCACCGGAGCTCGAAGCGCTCGCAGGAGGCGCTGCGACGAACGGGATCGACCTGGCCGAGCCGTTGCGGCGGCTTTTGCCGTGGCCCGAGGCGGCCCGGCTCGGTGAGCTGGCGCCGGAATGGCTTGAGGTGCCGAGCGGTTCCCGGGTGCGGATCGACTATCCGGACGTTGCCGACGACGACGGCCGGCCGGTCGTGGCGGTCAAGTTGCAGGAGTGCTTCGGCTGGGCTGCGACGCCGCGCTTGGTAGGCGGACGGGTGCCGGTGCTGTTCCACCTTCTTTCTCCGGCCAGGCGACCGCTGGCCGTGACAGCTGACCTGGCCTCCTTTTGGTCCGGCCCGTACGCCCAGGTCCGTGCGGAGATGCGCGGGCGCTATCCGAAGCATCCCTGGCCCGAGGACCCGTGGACAGCGCCAGCAACGGCCAAGACCAAGGGGAAGATGTGATCCCGGCTTGCCGGTGGTTCCAGCTGGCTGGGAGGCGTTCACAGGCTTTTTCTTTAGGATGCCACGGTGATGAACATGGAATTGCGTCCCGCTGACCTTGCCAACGACTGGTGGCAGGCCGTGCTGCGGGGATTCACCACACAAGAGGTCCCGAACCTTGCGACCCCTGTTGTGCTGGGCATCTTGGCTGCTGCCGTCGTACTGAGCATCCCGCGCGCCACCTGGCGCTGGTTTGGCCTTTATGTGACCTTCGTGCATGAACTGGGCCACGCGTTCGCTGCCCTCATGACGGGGCGGGTCGTCCACGGCCTCCGGATCGGGCTGGACCACTCCGGACAGCTCCTGAGCAGCGGGCGCGGCAAATTCGGCGCAGCCTGGTCCGGGTTCTGGGGATATCCGAGTCCCGCCGTGGTAGGCGTGGCGCTCATCTGGTCCGTGTCGGCAGGGCGGTCCGGGGCAGCCATGTCCATCGGCGCGCTGGTGTTGCTGCTCGCACTGATCTTTCTGCGGAACTTCACGGGAATCTTCGTGGCGCTCCTCAGTGCCGCGATTGCCCAGTTGCTTGTCATGTTCGCCACTCCCTCGACGGTAAGCCATGTGGTACTCGGACTTGGCATAGCCCTCGAGGTGGGCGCCGTGCGGGATTGGTTCAAGGTGGCTTCGGTCCACACCCGTCGGCGCGACCGGCTCGCGTCGTCGGATGCCTACATCCTGGCCCGGTCCACGGGGGTGCCGTCCTTGCTGTGGCTCGTGGCTTTCGCCGTTGTCATCGCAGCAAGCGCGGTGTTTTCCCTTCGCACGGTGTGGGGCATGCTCTCCTAAGGCTGCGGTTTCGGCACGGACTGGGTCGATTGCTCTTGCCGTGCGCCAGTCCAGGGTGTGGAATCGGTTAGCAAAGGACGCGGGGGATTCGGCTTCTACTCCAGGAGGTGCTCATGTCGGTGAAAGGCCCAGGCAGTGCGACGAAGGGGTCGAACCGGACCAACCCCGATCTTCGACGGGCGGACCCGTCCTCGGCGCCAGCCGATCGGCCCGAAAACATCCGCAACGTCGTCCTGATTGGCCGCTCGGGCGCGGGAAAGACGATGCTGCTCGAATCACTCCTTTACGCTGCCGGGGTGGTGAGCCGCATGGGTTCGATCGTGGATGGCACCACCGTGAGCGACTCGGAAGCGACGGCCATCCACCAGCAGCGATCCATCGGGCTGTCCGCGGCGCCCTTGGTCTTCGACGACATCAAAGTGAACCTTCTCGACACCCCGGGCTACGCCGATTTCATGGGAGAGCTGCGCGCGGGGCTGCGTGCCGCGGATGCGGCTCTGTTCGTAGTGTCGGCCGTTGACGGCGTCGACGCCGGAACCACCGCCCTGTGGGGTGAATGCGAGCGCGTTGGCATGCCCAGGGCCGTGGTCATCAGCCGGCTTGACCATCCCCGGGCGAACTACGATGCCGTCCTGGCCGAATGCCGGTCCGCCTTCGGCGATTCTGTCCTTCCCCTTCATTTGCCGGTCCGCACCGCGGACGCTGTTTCCGGAGTGCTCGGGCTGCTTTCGGGCTCGGTGTCGGAGTACACCCCCGGGGAACCACGGCCCGCGGTCCGGGCGGCGACAGCGGCGGAACTGGCCGGCGCGGAAGGTGTCCGGGGGGAACTCATCGAGGGCATCATTTCCGAGAGCGAGGACGAGACCTTGATGGACCGGTACCTCGGCGGCGAGGACGTCCCCATCGATACCCTCGTGGAAGATCTGGAGACCGCGATCGTCCGGGGGACGTTCTTTCCGGTCCTGGCCAGCTCTTCCGTGACCGGAGTCGGCACGGCCGAACTCTTGGAAGTGCTGACCCGCGCCTTTCCGCCTCCGACTGAGCGAAGCCTCCCGACGGTGACTGACCTGGGCGGGACACCCTTGGAACCCCTGGCATGCGATCCGGACGGTCCGCTCCTTGGCGAAGTGGTGCGGACTACTGTTGACCCGTTCCTGGGACGGGTGTGCCTTGTCCGGGTCTTCTCAGGGACGCTGCGAGAGGACTCTGCCGTGCATGTGGGTGGACACGGCCTGGCTGAGCGCGGGCACCCCGACCACGACAGCGACGAGCGGATCACCCACCTGTACTCCCCGTTGGGCTCAAGCCTGCGGCCGGTGCAGTTCGCCGTGGCCGGAGACATTTGCGCGCTGGCGAAGGTGGCGAGCGCCGAAACGGGAGACACGGTTTCCGCGCGCGAGGCTCCACTGCTCGTGGAAACCTGGGACATGCCCGAGCCGCTGATGCCTGTGGCGATCGAAGCAGCCTCGCACGGCGATGAAGACGCGCTGTCCAAGAGCCTGGCCAAGGTCGCGGCGGGAGATCCGACCCTGAGGGTGGAGCGCAACTCCGAGACGCACCAGCTGGTCCTGTGGTGCATGGGGGAGGCCCACTCGGAGGCAGTCCTGGACCGTTTGCGCGAGCAGGGGGTGAAGCTGCAGACCGTGGATGTCATTACCCCGCTCCGGGAGACCTTTGCCGCCCAGTCCGCGGGCCACGGACGCTATGTCAAACAATCCGGCGGCCACGGACAGTACGCGATCTGCGATATCGAAGTGGAACCCCTTGAACGCGGGGGAGGCTTCGAATTCGTGGACAGGATTGTTGGCGGGGTCATCCCCGGCACGTATGTTGTGTCGGTCGAGAAAGGCGTCCGGACCCAGATGAGCAAGGGGGTGCGGGCAGGTTTCCCGGTGGTCGACATCAGGGTGATCCTGGTGGGCGGCAAGACCCACAGCGTCGATTCATCGGACGCGGCTTTCCAGGCCGCTGGCGCTTTGGCCTTGCGGGAAGCCGCCGCGGCGGGCAGCATTCAACTGCTCGAACCGATTTCGGCCGTGACGGTCCTTGTGGCCGACGAGCACGTGGGCGGGGTCATGAGCGATCTGTCCTCCCGCCGCGGGCGCGTCACCGGAACGACATCCGTGGGCGGAGAGCGTACTGAGATCAGCGCCGAAGTGCCGGAGCAGGAACTGCTGCGGTACGCGATCGTGCTGCGGGGACTGACGGCGGGCAGCGGTCGATTCCGCCGGGAGTACTTGCGGCACGAGCCGTTGCCGCCCGGCATAGCCGTCGCCTCGGCGAAAGCCTGAGGCTCAGAGTCTCCTTCCAGGTCAGCGGTTCTTGCGAAGGAACGCTGAAACGGGAGGTGCCAATGAGGCCCCCACCTCCGCAGCGCTCTTCTTGACTCCCGCGCGGCCAAAGGAATGGTCGCCGCCCTCCCACCACTCGATGGTGGCGGCGGGGCCGATCCGGGCCACCACGTTTTCGAGCAGCTCGGGCGTCGCGAAAGCGTCCCGCGTGCCCTGCAGGAAGAGCATCGGCAGCGTGAGCCCGTAAAGGTGCTCGTCACGGAGCTTCTCGGGTTTTCCGGGCGGGTGCAGCGGGTAGCCGAGATAGACGAGTCCCTCGGCGGGCATGCCTTCGGCCACTGCCATCGACGCCATGCGACCGCCGAAGGACTTGCCGGCCGCCCACAGCGGTTCTCCCTCCGAACGGGACGCGGCTTCCGCCATGACGGCCCGCCAGGCCGCGATAGCCGCGGGAGGTCGGTCGGGGAACTTCTTGCCGGCTTCCCGGTAGGGGAAGTTGAAGCGCAAGGTCGCGACGCCGTCGTCGTTCAAAGCGTGCGCGAGGCCGCCCAGGAACGGATGCTCCATGCCCGCCCCGGCTCCGTGGGCGAGAACGAGGGTCGCGACCGGGTTGTCCGGTCGGCCGTAGATACCGGAGACCGGTGTGCCGTCGACGTCGATCGTGACACTGGATTCGGCGGTACGCATGCTCACTCGAATCGGGAGGGATCGCCGGTGCCGCGCCTGACCACTTCCGCGGTGCCGCTCGAGAAGTCCACCACCGTGGTGGGCTCTGCGCCGGTGTCGCCGGAGTCGATCACGGCTTCCACCAGATTGTCCAGGCGTTCCTTGATCTCCCAGCCTTGGGTCAACGGCTCCTCCTCGTCGGGGAGCAGCAAGGTGCTGGAAAGGAGCGGTTCGCCCAGTTCGGCCAGGAGGGCCTGGACAAAATTATGGTCCGGAATCCGCACGCCTACCGTTTTCTTCTTGGGGTGCAGGAGGCGGCGGGGGACTTCCTTGGTGGCAGGCAAGATGAACGTGTAGCTACCCGGTGTGACGGCCTTGATGCTTCGGAACACATCGTTGTCGATCATGACGAACTGACCGAGCTGCGCGAAGTCCTTGCAGACCAAGGTGAAATGGTGCTTGCTGTCCAGCTGCCGGATCGAGCGGATCCGGTCGAGGGCTTCCCTGTTGCCGATTTGTGCGCCGAGCGCGTAGCAGGAATCGGTGGGATAGGCGATGAGCCCGCCGGACTGGAGGATATTCACCACCTGGGCAATTGCGCGTGGTTGGGGGTCCTGCGGGTGGACATCGAAGAATCTTGCCATGCCACGAGCTTACGGGCAGGCCGTACTTCAGGACAGGACATCCTTGCTGGTGAACTTGCCATAAGCCAACGCGCCGGCCGCCACGACGTAGGCCGCCTGCAGCAGGGCATTGTCGCCGAGGCTCGTCCACGAGATGGGTTGGCGCAAGAGGTCGGCGAAACCCAACCAGTAGTGGCTGAACAGCCACGGGTGCAGCCACTCCAATTGCGGCAGGTTGTCGGCCACTTGTGACACCACGGACAGGACGATCGTTGCGGCCATGGCCCCGACCGGCACGTCCGTGAAGGTGGATATTGCCAGCCCGATGGCGGAGAGCCCCAACAGTGACACAGCAATGTACGCGGCTATCAGCAGGGAACGCACCACTGATTCGCCGACGCCGATCGTGTCGCCGGAGAGCAGGGTAACGGGACCTACCGGGAAGAGCGCGACGCCGGCCAGCGCACCGGCGGCGGCCACCGTAAGGGTCGCTGCCAGGCAGAAAGCCGCGGCGGACGCGTACTTGATCAACAAGAGGCGGACGCGTCCCGCCGGGGCGACGAGCAAGTACCTGAGCGTGCCAAGGTTCGCTTCTCCGGCAATCGTGTCGCCTGCCACCACTCCGATCGTGAGGGGAAGGAACAAGGGCACGGAGACGATCATTGCCGTGACGCCGACGAAAAGCCCGTTCTGGGTGATGCGATCAAGGAACGGCGGACCACGCCCTGGCGCCACGGGATGCGAGCTCAGCTTGACCGCCGCGGCAATGAGGATCGGGATCGCCGCGAGCGCGAGGAGCATGGCCCATGTCCGCAGCCGCCTGAACAGCACCGAGAGCTCGGAGGCCATGAGTGCCAACGAGCTTGATAGCCGGGTGTTTGTTACCAGGCCGCCCTGCGCGGCAGTCGTGAATTCGGTTCCGCGTTCAGCCGGCAATGTCGAAACCCTCTCCGGTCAGGGAGACGAAGCGCTCCTCCAGGCTGGCGTCCTCCACGCCGAAGCCCCGCACCCGGACGCCGTCGGACACGAGGGCAGCCACGATCGCCTCGGGAGCCACCCCGTACCCCGGCGGCCCGGTGCTGACGAGGCTCTGGCCATCGGCACCGTGCGATCCGGGCAGCGGCACTGACAGTTCCGATTGCAGGCCCAGCCTGGAGAGGACACGGACAGCGGCCTCAATATCGGGCGTGTGGAGCCGGATCGTGGCCGTTCCCGCGGCGCGCAGTTCGTGCAGGGTTCCTTGCGCCACGAGTTTGCCTACGCTCATGACACCCACATGGGTGCACATCTGTTCCACTTCCGCGAGGAGGTGGCTGGAGACGAACACGGTGGTGCCCCCGGCGGCGAGGGAGCGGACCAGGCCGCGCACCTCCCGGGTCCCTTGCGGATCCAGGCCGTTGGTGGGTTCATCGAGGACAAGCAGTTCCCTCGGCCGCAGCAGGGCATGTGCAATTCCCAGCCGCTGCTTCATCCCGAGCGAATAGGCGCGCACCTTTTTGCCCGCGGCATGGGACAACCCCACCCTCTCGAGCGCTTCATCCACCCGTGCGGCCCTGGTCCGCGGGGATGCGTGAAGATCGGCGCTGTCCAATCGCCGAAGGTTCGCCGCCCCGGACAGGAAAGGGTAGAAGGCCGGGCCTTCCACGAGCGAGCCCACGTTGGGCAGGACCGTTGCCAGTTGGCGCGGCATATCGCCACCCAGAACCCGGATGCGGCCGTTCGTGGCGGCCGCCAATCCAAGCAGCAACCGGATGGTGGTGGTCTTGCCCGAGCCATTTGGACCGAGGAAGCCAAAGACTGAACCGCGCGGAACCGCCAAGTCGACGTCCTCGACGGCGGCCCGGTGGCCAAAGCGCTTGCTGAGGCCTTGCGTCTCTATCGCCAGTTCAGCCGGCGGGGATGCCTCCGTCATTTCGTGGCGGCTGCGGCCTGCAACCGCTCAAGTGGCACCATTCCCGCGAAGACGCGGCCGTCGTCGAGCATCAAGACAGTTACCAGGCTGGTGATCACTGCACGGCCGCCCGCTACCGGCTGGGTGAGCTGGGCCACCATCGGAGCCGAGCGGACATCGGCGGGCACGGTCCCCGAGGGCATGGCGATCACTGCGTCCCAGCCGGTTCCCGTGACTGTTGGCCGGCCCCCGGTTGCCTTTACCTGCGGTGCTTGCCCGGTCTTACCGGGGAGGGTACGCGGTTGCGGGGTTGCCTTCTCTTCCACGGCGGCACCGCGGGGCGGAGTGAAACTGAACAGGGCGGCGTCGGGCGCCGACAAGCTCACGTCAATGAACGCGAGCGAAAAGGCCGCCGCGGCCTGGCCCCGTGCCCGCACCTCGACGCCGAGCGGCAGGCCGGAGGCGGAGTCGACGGCGATTGTCACGGAATCGACCAGCGTGCCGGTACTCCGCGGCTTGATCACCAGTTGGTAGGCCGTGCGGCCGGCCACCGCGGTTCCGTCGCCCACGGTCACGTCTGTTGTAGGCCCGACGGCGGCGAGGAAGTGCTGCGCGACGACATCAGGCGTGATCGCTCCGGGAGTAGGCGTCGCGTGCGGGGCCGCAGCGCGGGCCGGTTCGGCGGGCATCGTCATGTGCGCCGCACTGTTGTCGGCCGAGTTGTAGAGCCAGAGATCGTTGCCGTTGCGGACGAGGTCGCGCTCGGCGAGCATGTCCATCACCTGGAACCTGGCCTTGGCGGGGCCGTCCAGGTAGACCCGGACCGTGTGGGATCCGCTCAACAGTTCCATGACCGAAGCGGGGCCTTGGGTTGCCGTTGGCCCGACGGAGGGGAGCTGGGGGAGTCCCAGATCGGAACTTTGTTGAAGGGTTCCGGACAAAGCATGGACGTCGGCCCGGCCGATCATCGCGATAACTTCCTCTGCCGTTTTAGGAGGCAGGCTCGTCGCAGCTCCCGCCTGGTAGGAACCAGCGAGGGCCGCCGCAGCAAGGGCTACCGGAACCAGCGCGGCCGGCAACCAACGCAACCAAGGACGGGTCATGACAACCTCGCGAACCATCCACCATCGGCGAAGTTCATGCTTCCAGCGTACGCCTGCTGCCCGGAGTGATCACCCGTTCTTGGCCCCTAAGCTTCCAGCGTCCTCCGCACGAAGTCCGCGCTGGGCCGTGAATAGGCGGCCCCCAAGCGCTCGAACAAGGCGATTCCCGCCATGCCCGGCCAATCCTCGGGAAGGAATTCCGCCGGCAGCCCCGGATCAAGGTACGGAATGATCCGCCAGCGGTCGATGCAACGGACGTAACGGGCGAAGGTTTCGGCCGAGGCCGGGCCGCCGTCGGAACCGCTGTCTTGGCCGCCGTCGTCCGCCGCGGAACCTTGATGCCGGATGAAGTCGCGATGCAGTTCTGCCACGGTGTCCAGGTCCCACCATGCGGATGCGGCCTCGCGGAGGCTGCCGCCCACCAAGGGGGTGTCCGTCACGAACACCGTGGCCATTCCGCGCAACCCCAGGTCCTCGAGGATCTCCTCCACTTCCACCCTGAGCGAATCCGGGCAGATCCACAGCCCTGCTGCCACCGTGCCGCAGCCGATCCAGTGCAATCTCCGCCGCAATTGGTGCCGCTTTTCCCGCTCCGTTTCCGGAATGGAAAAGGACACGAGGCACCAGCGGTCCGCGGGGGACATCAGGCGGGGGTTGAAGATCCGCCGGTCTCCGCGGGCAAGCATCGTGGCGGCGCCCTCGGTGACGGCGAAGCCGGGAACACCTTCACGGAGCTGAGGAAGGACGATTTCCTTCTTCTTCAACCGTGACAAGGCCGTTCGGGACACGGCAGCGGTCACGCCAAGGGCCTCCATGAGGACGATGATGTGCCTTGTGGACATCCATCCGCCGGCATCGCGCAGGTACAAGCCGATGACGGTCCGCAGCAACGACGTGGTACTCCCGGGCCGGGAGTCCATGTCGTCGAGGACGGCACTCACAGGAGTTCGGTCAGGGCGTCCCGGATGGCGGTCACTCCCAGCTCAACCTCCGCGTAGCTGGTGCTGAGCGGCGAGAGCCCGATCCGCAATCCGTGCGGCGGACGGAAATCTGGAATGACACCCCGCTCCCAAAGCGTCCGTGTCACCTCGCCGAACAGGGGATGGTCCACCGTGATGTGCGAGCCACGCTCTGCGGTGTTGCGCGGGCTGACAATCTCGACGCCGAGGGGGGCCAGCATGTCCTCAGCCAAGGCAACTGCGTACTCCGTCAGCTTGATGGACTTCTCCCGCACCGCATCCATGCCCACTGATGCGATCAGCTCAACCATGTCCTTGAGCGGCTGCATGGCCAGCACCGGGGGAGTTCCGGTGATGAAGCTGCGGATCCCACGGGCCGGGGTGTAGCTTTCCGTCATGCCGAAGGGGTTGTCGGCGCCCATCCAGCCCCAGATGGGCTGTTGCAGTCGGTCCTGCTGCGACGCGTTGACGTACGCGAACGCGGGGGAGCCCGGGCCGCCATTGAGGTATTTGTAGGTGCAACCAACAGCAAGGTCCACACCCCAGGCGTCCAGTTCGAGGGGCACCGAGCCTACCGAGTGGCACAAGTCCCAGAGCATGAGCGCTCCGGCTTCCTTGACCATCGCGGTGATCGCCGCGGCATCCGCCAGAAAACCCGAACGGTATGCCACGTGGCTGAGTACGACGACGGCGGTCCGCTCGCTGAGCAGTCCCTCGAGGTCCGTGGTCCGGACGCCGCTGGCCGGGTTGGAAGCGACCCACTTGATGGTGGCGCCCTTCTCCGCGGCGATGCCCTCGATGATGAAACGGTCCGTGGGGAAGTTGTCCCGGTCCACCACAATCTCATCGCGGCCCGCTTGGGCGTCGACCGCTGCCCGGATGAGCTTGTAGAGCATCACGGACGTGGAATCCCCCACGGTCACCTGGCCGGCGGCCGCGCCGAGGGTCACGACGCCGATGCGGTCGCCCACTGCGGTGGGCTCATCCATCCACTGTTCGTCCCAGCCGCGGATAAGGCGGCTGCCCCAGGCGTCCTCGACGAAGGACGCGAGCTTCGCCGATGTCGCCTTGAGCGGCCTGCCGAGCGAGTTCCCGTCAAGGTAGGCCGTGAGCTGGCCGTCCGACGGGGCGTAAAAGGCCTCACGCTGCCCGGCGAGGGGATCCGCGGCGTCGAGCTCTGCCGACGTCGGCCGTTGCGTTTGCTGCACGCTGTTCATGTCTCTCCTGAAGAAAGCGATGGGGTTGCTTGGAATTTGCTGTTCAGTTGCCGATCTCGGTGCGGACGGCGTAGAGCTCCGGGAAGAAAGTGAGGTCAAGGGCCCGCTTGAGGAAGTCGACGCCGGAGGAGCCTCCCGTGCCCACCTTGAATCCGATGGTCCGCTGCACGGTACGCAGGTGGCGGAAGCGCCACGCGTGGAAGTTGTCCTCGATGTCCACAAGGTCTTCGCACGCTTCGTAGAATCCCCAGGGTGTGGCTTCCGATTCGTAGATCTCCTGGAAGACCGGTACCAGATCCTTCTGGAACGTCCACGGTTCGCTCGTGTCACGTTCAAGGATTTCGGCCGGAACACCATAACCGGCCCGCGCCAGCACTGCGAGGAAGGCGTCGTAAAGAGTCGGCTCCTCCAACAGGGTACTGAGCTGGCTGTGCGCCGCCGGATCGCTCTCGAAGACCCGGAGCATGCCGCGGTTCTTGTTGCCCAGCAGGAACTCGACGCCGCGGTACTGGTGGGACTGGAAGCCTGACGAACTGCCCAGGAAGCGCCGGAATTCGGAATACTCGCGGGGAGTGAGCGTGCCCAGGACAGACCACTGCTCGGTCATGGTCCGCTGGATCGCCTTGACGCGTGCGATGCATTTGAGGGCTTTGGCAAGGTTGTCCACATCAAGGAGCCGGCGGGCTTCAAGAAGCTCATGCAGGATCAGCTTGAGCCACAGTTCGCTGGTCTGGTGCTGGATGATGAACAGCATTTCGTCATGGTGTTCCGGGGTGCTCAACGGGTGCTGGGCCGTGAGGAGGCGGTCAAGGTCCAGATACCCGCCATAGGACATGGCCTGGCTGAAGTCGGTGCGGACCGAATCCTCGATGGGCCTGATTCCCTGGGCCCTGATGGTCTCTTCGGAGTGGCCGGTGCGGTTTTCCATGCATTGAGATTATCACTTATGTGACGAACGTCAAGATAGTGAATTTCCGGACGGTCCCGGTGGCGTTCCAAAGCGCTTGCCTTACGCTGGCTTTGTTGGCACGTCCGGGAGGGGGCTGCATGACCACCGTGTCGCTGTATCTGGATGTCGACGGCGTGGTGAACCCCTTCGGTCCCCTGGGCTTCACCGATTGGGGTACGGAATGGAAAATCGCCGACGCCGGAATCCTGGACGTCGTCTACGCGTCCGAACTGGTTGACGAACTCAATGACCTGGCCGCCCACCCCGCGGCGAGGTTTGTATGGTTGACCACGTGGCAGCGGCTCGCGCCCGAGTTCCTATGCCCCGCCATCGGTCTCCACGGCGAGCATTGGCCCGTCTTGACCAGCGATGGTTGGGACCAGACTGCCGATTGGTGGAAGCTGGACGTCTTGCAGAAGGACGTCCAGGAGTCCGGAGCCGAACGGATCGTGTGGATGGACGATCAGCTGGACCATGAAGCCGCGGCCCGGTCCTGGGCCGAGTTTCTCGGCAACCGTGTGCTGTGGATCTCACCGGATCCGCGGCGGGGCCTGTCACGCAGCGATATCGCGGCTGTTCGGCAATTCCTTGGATGATTCGATGTTTGGCCATGCCGGCAATGGCACGTAAGATTCTTAAGGTTTCACGCCCGCCATAGTTAATTCCGCCAGTACAGTCAGATGAACGCGTGCTGAACTGTTTTTTGTTGGGCAGGCCCCGGGGAAGTGGAACTGCGCATCATCGACTCTGCAGATTGGGCACCAGGTGGGAATCACCTTCATGGTCGCGCTTGTCATAGCGCTGGCCTTATTTTTTGACTTCACCAACGGGTTCCACGACACTGCGAACGCCATGGCGACTCCGATCGCCACGGGTGCCATCAAACCCAAGACGGCTGTTGCCTTGGCCGCGGTGCTCAACCTCGTGGGCGCGTTCCTCTCGACCGAAGTGGCAAAGACCATTTCGGGCGGCCTGATCCGCGAGGGCACGGACGGTATCCACATCACGCCGGAGATCATCTTCGCCGGGCTGATGGGGGCCGTCCTGTGGAACATGTTCACGTGGCTCAAGGGGCTGCCGTCCAGTTCTTCGCACGCGCTTTTTGGCGGCCTCATCGGCGCTGCGATCGTCGGCATCGGATTCCACGCCGTCAACTTCGACACCGTGCTCCAGAAGGTGATCCTTCCGGCCGTCTTCTCGCCACTGCTCGCCGGTGCCGTGGCCTATCTGTGCACCAAGCTGGCCTACCTCCTGACGTCCCGGCATGACCCCGAAACCGGCGACAAGCTGACCCAGAAGCGCGGCGGATTCCGTACCGGCCAGATCTTCACTTCGAGCCTCGTCGCCTTGGCCCACGGTACCAACGACGCGCAAAAGACCATGGGCATCATCACCCTCGTCCTGATCGCCGCCGGAACCCAGCCGGCCGGCAGCGGCCCGCAGCTCTGGGTCATCGGGGCCTGCGCACTCGCCATCGCCATCGGAACCTATGCGGGTGGCTGGCGCATCATCCGGACCATGGGCTCGGGGCTGACCGACGTCAAGCCAGCCCAGGGCTTCTCCGCGGAAGCCAGCACGGCATCAGCCATCCTCGCTTCCTCCCACCTCGGCTTCGCGCTCTCCACCACGCAGGTGGCCTCCGGTTCGGTCATCGGCTCGGGACTCGGGCGCAAAGGCACCACGGTGCGCTGGGGAACGGTGGGGCGCATCGCCACCGGCTGGCTCTTCACCCTCCCTGCGGCTGCCATCGTGGGCGCTTTGACGGCGTTCCTCATCGGCACCGGTACCGTCGGGGTGGTCATCGCCGCAGTCGTGGGCACCGCCGTCGTCGTCTACATGTTCATTTACTCGAGGAAATCGCACGTGGGCCACCACAACGCCGTGGAAGTCGAGGAAGCCGGCACCGCAGTCCGCTTCCGCAAGAAGAAGGCTAGAAAACAGAACCTGAGCAAAAGCGCGAGTAAGGACATCCAGGCATGAAGTGGTTTGATCTGGTGGAGGTAGCCGGCGCGACCCTTGTGGCGGCCGTTCTCCTCGTCGTGCTGTATTCGCTCGGTGTCCGCCTCACCGCCATCGCGGGCGACGCCCGGCAGAAATCGCCGGGCATGGTCCGGTCGCTCGCCTACGCTTGTTTTGCGGCCTGCGGCATCGCCGTGCTTTTCGGGATCTACCTGATCGTTCCGTACTTCTCGAAGTAGCTGTGAACGCTGCTGCCTGATGGGTAGGGTGGGGCCATGGCGGATTTCCAGTACTACGTGGCATCCTCGCTTGACGGGTTCATCGCCACGAAAGAAGACGATCTTGGCTGGCTGCTCCAGTTCGAAGAGGCCGAGGGCGTCACCGAAAGCTATGAAGACTTCATGGCGGGCATCGGCTGCATTGTCATGGGCGGCCAAACGTACCGCTGGCTCATGGAACACGAACCGGGCAAGTGGCCCTACCAGGGTGTTCCATGCTGGATCTTCACCCACCGCGAATACGCCGCGCCGCCCGGCGCGGACGTCACATTCGTCCGTGGCGAGGTTGAGGAATTCGCGCCGGACCTGATTGCCGACGCCGGCGACAAGAACGTGTGGCTGGTTGGCGGCGGAAACCTCGTGGCCCAGTTCGCCAAGGCCGGCCTGCTGGACGAGATGATTGTCACCCTGATTCCGGTCGCTTTGGGTTCCGGCAAGCGCTTGTTGCCTGTTGAAAGCCCGACGGCGCCCCTTGAGTTGGTCTCCTCCCGCACCCTGGGTAGCGCGGCAGTAGAGGTGCGCTACAGGTTCCCCGCGCGTGCCGGTTCAGCGGGCCCTGTTCTCCCGGATCATGTTGGTGATCCGGGCAGTTGAGAGTCGCCGGCCGTGATCGTCGGTCATGACAATTTCATGGGTGGCGAGCGTGCCGCCCAAGTGGATGGCCGTGCAAGTGCCGGTGACCAGGCCGCTCGCAATGGAGCGATGGTGGGTTGCGCCCACCTCGATTCCCACCACGTGGCGCCCGGCTCCGGCATGCAGGGCTGCCGCGAAGGAGCCCAGCGTTTCGGCGAGGACCACGTGGGCTCCGCCGTGGAGGATGCCGGCAACCTGGGTATTGCCTTCGACCGGCATGGTGGCAACGGTCCGTTCAGGGCTCAGTTCCAGGAACTTGATGCCCATCTTCGCTACGAGGGAACCCACGCCATAGCGGGAAAGCCAACCGTGCAACTCTTGCGGAACGCCGGCCGCATTGAGTTCGTCGGTGAACGGGCCCGGCGTGAAATTGTCCATCATGGCAACTAGGCTGGCACCTGTGAGCGAAACAACCAAACCGGACTCAGTTCCAACGGCAACGTCAACGGCAACCGCAAGCGCAGTGTCAACTGCCACCGCAACGGCACCAGACCCTTCAACAACCACTGCGGGCACGGCGGCCGGTGGCCGGCCGAGGCTCCTGGTCCTCGACGGTCACTCGATGGCGTTCCGGGCGTTCTATGCCCTGCCGGCAGAGAACTTCGCCACATCCTCGGGCCAGCACACCAACGCCGTGCATGGCTTCACCTCGATGTTGATCAACCTCATCAAGGACCAGAAGCCCACCCACGTTGCGGTGGCCTTCGACGTCTCGGACGACACGACGTTCCGCAAGGCGGAGTACAGCGAATACAAAGGTGGCCGCAACGAGACGCCGCAGGAATTCCGCGGGCAGATCGATCTCATCGACCAAGTCATGGAAGCGTGGGGCATCAAGACCATCAAGATGCCCGGGTACGAGGCAGACGACATTCTTGCCACACTCGCGGCCCGGGGAGAGGCCGCAGGTTACGAAGTCCTCCTGGTTTCAGGGGACCGTGACGCTTTCCAGCTCATCACGGACAACGTGTTCGTCCTGTACCCGAAACAGGGTGTTTCCAATATTCCCCGCATGGACGCGGCAGCGATCGAAGAAAAGTACTTCGTTCCCCCGTCCCGCTACTCCGATCTCGCCGCGCTGGTAGGGGAGTCCGCCGACAACCTCGCCGGCGTTCCCGGCGTCGGCCCCAAGACCGCGGCCAAGTGGATCAACCTGTACGGCGGCCTCGAAGGGATCCTGGAGAACCTGGATTCGATCGGCGGCAAAGTCGGTGGAGCCCTCAGGGAAAACATCGACGCCGTCAAGCGGAACCGCCGCCTCAACCAGCTGCTCAAAGACCTTGAGCTCCCTGTGACGCTCGCGGAACTCGAGGAGCCGCGCCCGAACCGCCAGGAGGTCGAGACTCTCTTCGACACCCTTGAATTCAAGACCCTCCGCGCCCGGCTGTTCGCACTCTATGGCGACGACACCGCTGGCGCGCCCCCCGAAACCATCGACGCGCCCGACTACAAGATCCTGGACGACGCCGCCGCCCTGGAGGAGTTCTTCGCCGCCGGTACGGGGAGCCGTGCCGCCGTCGCCGTGCAGTTGGTTCCCGGGCGGATCGGTGACGACGCCTCTGCCCTCGCGATCGTGCGTGCCAACGGGGCGGCCTACATCGAGTTGTCATCCTTGGACGCGGCGGCCGATGCCGTCCTTGCCAAGTGGCTTCAAGACCCCGAAGAAGCCAAGGTCATGCACGAGTTCAAGGACGCGTTGAAGGCCCTGAACCACCGTGGACTCGGCCTGGAAGGCGTGGTGGACGACACTGCCATTTCGGGCTACCTGATCCAGCCGGACCGCCGCAGCTACGAACTCGCCGAGCTCGCCCAGCACCACCTGAGGATCACCGTCGCGGCTGCGGCTGTACAAGCCGGCCAGCTGGAACTCGATCTTGGTGATGGGCCGGACGGGGCCGCCGCCAGCGCGCTCGTCCAGCAGGCCGCCGTCGTGCACACACTGAGCAAGCACTTCGAAAGCGAGCTCGCCGAACGCAAGGCCGAGGCGCTCCTGACCACCTTGGAGCTGCCGGTCGCACGGGTCCTGGCCCAGATGGAACTGTCGGGCATTGCCATCTCCACGGAACGCCTGAACGAACAGCTCGCGGACCTGGCGAAGGTGATCGACAACGCCCAGGAGCAAGCATTTGCCGCGATCGGCCACGAGGTCAATCTTGGCTCGCCCAAGCAGCTCCAGACCGTCCTCTTCGAAGAGCTCGGCCTGCCGAAGACCAAGAAGATCAAGTCCGGCTATACGACGGACGCTGCCTCGCTGAAGGCCCTATTGGAGAAGACCGGCCACGAGTTCCTGGTGCAGCTCATGGCCCACCGGGAATCCTCCAAGCTGGCCCAAATGCTGGAGACCCTCAAGAAATCGGTGGCTGAGGACGGCCGCATCCACACCACGTACGCGCAGAACGTCGCGGCCACGGGGCGTATTTCCTCGAACAACCCCAATCTGCAGAACATCCCGGTGCGCAGCGAGGAAGGCCGGCGGGTCCGCGGAATCTTCGTTGTCAGTGAGGGCTACGAATGCCTGCTGTCTGCCGACTACTCGCAGATTGAAATGCGCATCATGGCCCACCTGTCCGGCGATGAAGGCCTCATCCAGGCGTACAAGGACGGCGAGGACCTGCACCGCTATGTGGGCTCGCACATTTTCAACGTGGCACCGGAAGACGTCACTAGTGCCATGCGCTCCAAGGTCAAGGCCATGTCCTATGGGTTGGCCTACGGACTGACCTCGTTCGGCCTGTCCAAGCAACTGGAAATCTCGGTCGACGAAGCCAGGACCCTCATGAAGGACTACTTCGACCGCTTCGGCGCCGTGCGCGACTATCTGCGCGGCGTGGTGGAGCAGGCCCGGATCGACGGCTACACCGCCACGATCGAAGGCCGCCGTCGCTATCTTCCGGACCTGACCAGCACGGACCGCCAGCACCGCGAGATCGCCGAGCGCATTGCACTGAACTCGCCGATCCAGGGTTCGGCGGCGGACCTCATGAAGCGGGCCATGCTCGGCGTTTCGGCCGAGTTGACCAGCCAGGGGCTGAAGTCCAGGATGCTGCTGCAGGTCCACGACGAACTCGTCCTCGAGGTCGCCCACGGCGAACGCGAAGCCGTCGAAAAGCTCGTCACCGAACAAATGGGGACGGCGGCCGAGCTCACGGTGCCGCTCGACGTGCAGGTAGGCGTCGGTTCCAGCTGGTACGACGCCGGGCACTAGCGGGCCCGCCGGCCTCCATAGCCGTTCTGCATGGGGGCACGCCGCCGATATGGTGGCGTGCCCCCATGCTGTCTGGCTAGGCTCGGGAGGTGGCTGATCCCAAGGAAACAAACGAAAAGTACAACGTCAAGCGCTTTCGTTCCGTCGGCAAGGAGAACCCGGACTACGGACAAGCCCGTGATTGGCTCCGCGCCGTCGGCTTCGGATTCCATGACGAGCAGCGAAGCGATGAGCTCATCGACAAGATCCTCGCGATGTACCAAGCGGACAACCGTGAGTTGACCGGTGTTTACGTCAACGAAGAACCTCCGTTGCATGCGCTCAACCCGGGATTTCCGGTGGCGACATTTGGAACGCTGGAAAACAAGCTGAATGTTGGCTTCGGCGAAGAGCTGCGGACGCGCCAGATCACCGCGGTCACCGTGCGCGGAACGCACCGGCGGCATGGGATCCTGCGCGGGATGATGACCGCCGACCTCGCCGATGCCAAGGACGGCGGCTTCGCCATGGCCGCACTGACCGCATCCGAAGCGTCCATTTACGGCCGCTTCGGTTTCGGCGTCGCGACCTTCGAGCGAAGCATCAAGGTGGACACCGGTCCGAAGTTCCGCATCCGTCATGAGCCCGTTGGCCGGGTGGAGATCGCCGATCCACGCGTCCTCCTGGACCTAGCGCCCGAGGTATTCGAACAGGTCCACCACCGTACGCCGGGGTCCATCGTGAGGCAGGACTCCTACCGCCATCACGTGTCCGGGGCGATGACTCGTGACGGCAGCGAAGACAAGGCCATCAAATGTGCGCTCCACTATGCACCGGACGGCATCATCGACGGCTACGTGTCATACAAGTTCGCCGGCTGGGACACCAAGCCGTACACGGTGGAAATCGTGGACCTTGTCGCCGCGACGGACTCCGCGTACCTGGAACTGTGGCAATTCCTGGGCAGCATCGATCTCGTCGAACAGGTTTCCTGGCCCGACGCTCCCGTTGAAGACCCCCTTGTATGGGCGCTCGAGGACGGACGCTGCATTGCGTCTTCCGACTACCGCGACATGTTGTGGTTGCGCGTCCTGGACGTCCCTGCAGCCTTGTCAGCCCGCCGCTACAGCGCCGATGGACGGTTGGTCCTGCAGATCCGGGATGCGCTCGGTTTTGCCGACGGTACCTGGGAATTGACGTCCGACGGCGGCGTTGTCACCGTCAATGCGGCGGATGGCGGGAGCCCTGACCTGAGCATGGACGTCACCGATTTGGGGTCTGTCTATTTGGGTGCCGTCAATCCTGTAACCTTGGCTTCGGCTGGCCGGATCCGCGAGCACACGGCAGGAGCAGCATTGGCTGCCCGGCACATGTTCGCCGTCGAACGTCCAGCCCATTGCCTGACGCACTTCTAGGCGCATCTCCACCCACACACTCGATCTACAACAGAAGAGGATTCCATGGGGGAATTCCAGCCGGGGGGCCACTCCTCCGGCCCATCAGGGCTGCCGGGCCGGCGGTCCTTGCTGGCGGCTGCCGCCGGACTCGCGATGACCGGCCTGGCGGCCTGCGCCCAACAACCGGCAGCCGCCCCCGCGCCACGCCCCGCAACGGTTTCAACGCCGGTCGTGGACGAGGCCGGCCAGAATCCGGTGGTGCCCGAAACGCGGCCGGTGCCGCCGTCGAGGTCCCAGGTTGTAGCTGAATTTTCCGCGCGCAAGCCCGTCGAATGGGGTCTTGGGGTCCCCGGCGTGGTCTCGAAAACGGCGTCGACGCATGCGGTCCTCACGTTCGATGCTTGCGGTGGCCCCCAAGGCTCGGACTGCGATCAACGATTGCTCAAGACCCTCCGCAAGCTCAACGTTCCCGCCACCTTGTTCGTCAATGGCCGGTGGATCAAGGCCAATCCCGGGCTGGCGGCCGAGCTCGCGGCCGATCCTTTGTTCGAGCTCGGCAACCACGGCTTCCGGCACCAGCCCCTATCGGTCAACGGACGCTCGGCGTACGGAATCCCGGGCACCGCCAATGCGGGTGAAGTGTATGACGAAATCATGGGCAACCAAGAGGTCATGGAGCGGCTTTCCGGCAAAGCCCCACGCTTCTTCCGGGCCGGAACCGCCTACTACGACGACGTCGCGGCGGCGATCACCAATGCCCTCGGACTGGTACCCGTGAGCTTCACGGTGAACGGCGACGGCGGCGCGACCTTCCCGGCACCGACGGTCGCGGGCGAAGTGGGGAAAATTGCCGCAGGTCACGGCGCCGGCCAGATTGTGATCTCGCATTTCAACCAGCCCGCCGGCGGTACCGCGGAGGGCTATGCCCGCGCCCTTCCGGGCCTGCTGGACCGTGGCGTGACGTTCGCGCGGCTTGGTGACACGCTGCCGCTTTGACCCTCCTTGAGGCAAACGACTAGAATGAACGGGCGCATACTACGTGCGCGCAAATTTACAATCCACAATTCAGGATGACCCGGCGTTTGCCGTGTCCTGCGGACCGGCAACGGGAAGCGGGCGGTTTGCCTGACCGATACTCTATCCACAACGGAGCCCCTACTACATGACCATCACCTCCACCGAGAAGCCCGGTACCCCCGTAGTCGCGATCAACGACATCGGTACCGCTGAGGACTTCCTCGCAGCTGTCGACGCCACCATCAAGTACTTCAACGACGGAGACCTCGTCGAAGGTATCGTCGTCAAGGTTGACCGCGACGAAGTTCTGCTCGACATCGGTTACAAGACCGAAGGTGTCATCCCTTCCCGCGAGCTTTCCATCAAGCACGACGTTGACCCCGGGGACGTCGTCTCCGTTGGCGATCAGGTCGAAGCCCTGGTGCTCACCAAGGAAGACAAAGAAGGCCGACTGATCCTCTCCAAGAAGCGTGCTCAGTACGAGCGTGCCTGGGGCGACATCGAGAAGGTCAAGGAAGAAGACGGTGTTGTCACCGGTACCGTCATCGAGGTTGTCAAGGGTGGTCTTATCCTCGACATCGGCCTGCGCGGCTTCCTGCCCGCATCCCTCGTCGAGATGCGCCGCGTCCGCGACCTTGCTCCGTACATCGGTCAGCAGATCGAAGCCAAGATCATCGAGCTGGACAAGAACCGCAACAACGTTGTTCTTTCCCGCCGTGCATGGCTCGAGCAGACCCAGTCCGAGGTTCGCTCCACGTTCCTCAACAAGCTGGAAAAGGGCCAGGTTCGTCCCGGCGTCGTTTCCTCCATCGTCAACTTCGGTGCATTCGTGGACCTTGGCGGCGTAGACGGCCTCGTTCACGTTTCCGAGCTGTCCTGGAAGCACATCGACCACCCGTCCGAGGTTGTCGAGGTTGGCCAGGAAGTCACCGTCGAGGTTCTCGAAGTGGATCTGGACCGCGAGCGCGTGTCCCTGTCCCTCAAGGCCACGCAGGAAGACCCGTGGCAGACCTTCGCCCGCACCCACGCCCTCGGCCAGGTTGTTCCGGGTAAGGTCACCAAGCTGGTTCCGTTCGGTGCGTTCGTCCGCGTCGAAGACGGCATCGAAGGCCTCGTTCACATCTCCGAACTGGCTGTCCGCCACGTTGAGCTTGCTGAGCAGGTCGTCTCCGTTGGCGACGAGCTCTTCGTCAAGGTCATCGACATCGACCTCGAGCGCCGCCGCATCTCGCTCTCCCTCAAGCAGGCTAACGAGGGCGTTGACGCTGAGAGCACCGAGTTCGACCCGGCTCTGTACGGCATGGCCGCTGAGTACGACGAAGAGGGCAACTACAAGTACCCCGAGGGCTTCGACCCCGAGTCGAACGAATGGCTCGAGGGCTACGAGACGCAGCGCGCCGCTTGGGAGCAGCAGTACGCTGACGCCCAGGCACGTTGGGAGGCTCACAAGAAGCAGGTTTCCCAGCACGCTGCTGACGACGCCGCTGCTGCCGCTTCCGGCGAGAGCGACTCCGGCACCACCAGCTACTCCTCCGAGCCGGCTGCCACCGAGTCCAACGCGGGCACCCTGGCATCCGACGAGGCACTCGCCGCCCTGCGCGAGAAGCTGACCGGCAACTAATTGCCACTGGCCCGGGTTTCCGGGCCGGATCAAAACGGCTCCTGCGATTCATTCACGAATCGCAGGAGCCGTTTTGTTTAACCCCCTTGCACTGGTTGCCTGCTTGCCTGTGCCTCTCACCCGCGTCCCTCTTGCCCGGCTCCCCACGGCACAGGGGAGGGCATGTCCCGTGGGTGCTCAGGCCTGGACGTCGACCCATTCCGTTCCCCGCAACTGGAGGCCCGAGGCGCCGCCGGTCAGGGATGCCAGCCGCTCACCGGCGTCCGCGATTGCGCCAGGATCATCGGGTAGCGCCACGCGCAGGATTGTCTCCGAGGGCTCGTAGCTAGTTTCGGCCATGACGTAGCCCGCGGAGCGCAGATCGTTTTCCAGCCTCCCGGCCGCTTGGTGGGGCACGGGGATGTCGCACATCCGCAGGCGGCGGCGCTGGACCAGGGGAGCGGAGTCCAGCGCGGCCGAGATCGATTCGGAGTACGCACGGACCAGTCCGCCCGCGCCCAGGAGGATCCCACCGAAATAGCGCACGACGACGGCGCTCACGTCGCTGAGGTCAGCCACCCCAGGCAAGGTCTCGCGTTTGATGAGCGCCTCAAGCATGGGGATGCCAGCTGTTCCGGAGGGTTCGCCGTCGTCGTTGGACCGCTGGATGACGCGGTCCGGACCGAGGACGAATGCCGAGCAGTGGTGCCGGGCGTCATGGAATTCCTTGCGCAGTTCCGCCACCAGGGCGCGGGCGGCGTCCTCGTCGGAAGCGCGGCGCAGCACCGTGATGAAGCGCGAACGTTTGATCTCGAGTTCGTGGCGGAAATCGTCTCCCGGCGCCAATGTTGTGTACGCGGTCGCCCGGCTTTCTTCCTGTTCTGCCACCGACCCAGTCTAGTGTGGAGGGGTGCTGAAGATTGGACTTACCGGCGGGATCGCCTCCGGCAAATCGCTCGTGTCCGCCCGGCTGAGGGAGTTGGGCGCTGTCTTGATTGACGCCGACGCGCTGGCCCGCGAGGTCGTGGAGCCGGGCACTCCGGGCTTGGCGGACGTCGTGGCCGAGTTCGGTAAAGACATCGTCGACGCCGAGGGGCGCCTTGACCGGGCACGCCTCGGCGCGATCGTGTTCGCCGAGTCGGATCGCCGCGAAGCGCTCAACGCGATCATCCATCCCCGGGTCAGGGAGAAGGCTGCGGCGATGCTCGCGACCGCGAAACCCGGCGACATCGTCGTCCAGGATATTCCACTCCTGGTCGAAACCGGGCAGGGAAGCAGCTTCCACCTGGTGCTCGTCGTCGATGCGCCGGACGAGGAACGGATCCGGCGCATGACGGAGATCCGAGGCATGACAGCGGAGGACGCGGTGTCGCGGATGGCCGCGCAAGCCAGCCGGGATGAACGGCTGGCCGCGGCCGACATCGTGTTGGACAACTCCGGAACCGTGGCGGAAGTCACCGAGCTGGTGGAAACTCTCTGGGAAGAACGATTGGTGCCGTTTGCCCGCAACCTCGCGGCGGGCCGTCCGGCCCCACGAGCCGGCGGACCTGTATTGCGGCCGCCAAACCCCGACTGGCCGGCCCAGGCCGGGCGGCTGCTTGCCCGGATCCGGCGGGCATCCCCGGAGGTGTTGGGCGCAGACCACATCGGTTCGACGTCGGTACCCGGCCTTCTTGCAAAAGACATCATCGACCTGCAGGTCAATGTGTCCTCGCTTGAAGCCGCAGACCGGATAGCGGGGGTCTTGGGCGAGGCAGGTTTCCCGTTGCGGGAGGCCTCTGCCCGTGACACACCCAAGCCACCGGACTTGGATCCATCGGCATGGCAAAAGCGCTTCCATGCCAACGCGGACCCCGGGCGGGCAGCCAATGTCCATGTCCGGGTGCTTGGAAGCCCGGGCTGGCGTTATGCGTTGTTGTTCCGGGATTGGCTCCGCGCCAACCCCGAGGCCGTGGCAATGTATGCGGCCCTGAAGCAAGAGCTTGCCGCGCAGTACGCCGGTGACGGCCGGACCCTGGCGTATGCGGAAGCCAAGGAGCCCTGGTTCACCGAGGTCGCGTGGCCGCTCATGGATGCCTGGGCCAGCAGCAGCGGTTGGCAGCCGCCGTCGTACTCCATGGCGCAAGGCTAGGCATGGCCCCGAAACGGAGAATCACGCCGCACCTTGAGGGACAGCGGCTCGGCGCCGTTCGTGCGTTGGCGTGGGGCGGCGTCGTCCTCATGGCCGGGGCCGCGCTGCTGTGGTTCCTTGCCGGCGGCCGCGAGGAGTTCGTCGCTGGAACGCAGCCGGCGACGTGGCGCGTCCTCGTGCCGGGCACAGCTTTCTGGTTGGCATGGACCGCCTGGCTTGGGGCAGGAGTGTGGTTCGCCGTCAAGATGTTCCGTTCCATCATGGGGCGACTCGACGACGGTTGGACCAGGCCAGGCGGAGGTGACGGTTCCACCGGATAACGCGGACAGTAACTGTCCGCGGGCGGGGGTACATTGGATTCATGAGTCTTGCCCAGGAGATCAACCGTGTGGTCGCGCCTTTTGAGGTCATCAGCGAATTCAAGCCGGCAGGTGACCAGCCGGCCGCAATCGCGGAGCTGACCGAACGGATCAACAACGGCGAGAAAGACGTCGTCCTGCTCGGCGCCACCGGTACGGGCAAGAGTGCCACCACCGCCTGGTTGATCGAACAAGTGCAGCGTCCCACCTTGGTGATGGTCCAAAACAAGACCTTGGCCGCGCAGCTCGCCAACGAGTTCCGGGAGCTGCTGCCCAACAACGCGGTGGAGTACTTCGTTTCCTATTACGACTACTACCAGCCCGAAGCCTACGTCCCCCAGACGGATACCTTCATCGAGAAGGACTCCTCCGTGAATGAGGAGGTGGAGCGGCTGCGGCACTCGGCCACCAACGCGCTGCTGACCCGCAGGGATGTCATTGTGGTGGCTACCGTGTCGTGCATCTACGGCCTGGGCACCCCGGAAGAATACATCGCCGGGATGGTCACGCTCACCAAGGGCGCCGAAATGAACCGGGACGATCTCCTGCGCAAGTTTGTCGGCATGCAGTACACCCGCAACGACATGGACTTCCACCGCGGCACGTTCCGGGTCCGCGGAGATACCGTGGAGATCATCCCGATGTACGAAGAGCTGGCCCTGCGCATCGAGTTCTTCGGCGACGAGATCGAGAACATCTATACTCTGCATCCGGTAACGGGCGACGTCATCCGCGAGGAAACCGAGATGTACATCTTCCCGGCCTCGCACTATGTCGCCGGTCCGGAACGCATGTCCCGCGCCATTACCGCCATCGAGAACGAGCTCGGGGAGCGGCTCAAGGTCCTCGAAGGCCAGAACAAGCTGGTGGAGGCCCAGAGGCTGCGCATGCGCACCACCTACGATCTCGAGATGATGCAGCAAATGGGTTTCTGCAACGGCATCGAGAACTACTCACGCCACATCGATGGCCGCGGCTCCGGCACGGCCCCGCACTGCCTCATCGACTACTTCCCGGACGACTTCCTGCTGGTCATTGACGAATCCCATGTCACGGTTCCACAGATCGGCGCCATGTACGAGGGCGACATGTCGCGCAAGCGCACACTCGTGGACCACGGTTTCCGGCTTCCTTCGGCCATGGACAACAGGCCGCTCAAATGGGATGAATTCCTGGAACGGGTGGGCCAGACCGTCTATCTTTCCGCGACCCCCGGCAAGTACGAGCTGGGCAAGGCCGACGGGTTCGTCCAACAGATTATCCGCCCTACCGGACTGATCGATCCCGAAGTCATCGTAAAGCCGACCAAAGGCCAGATCGACGACCTCCTTGGCGAAATCAGGACGCGCGTGGAGCGCGACGAACGCGTCCTGGTCACCACCTTGACCAAGCGGATGGCCGAGGACCTGACCGACTACTTGCTGGGCCATGGGGTCAAGGTCCAATACCTGCACTCCGACGTCGACACCCTCCGTCGCGTGGAACTGCTCCGGGAGCTCCGCATGGGCAGCTTCGACGTCCTGGTGGGCATCAACCTGCTCCGAGAGGGCCTCGATCTGCCCGAAGTGTCACTTGTCAGCATCCTCGACGCCGACAAGGAAGGATTCCTCCGCTCGGCCACCTCCCTCATCCAGACCATCGGGCGCGCCGCCCGAAACGTCTCGGGCCAGGTCCACATGTACGCCGATCGGATCACGGACTCGATGGCGAAGGCCATTGAGGAAACCAACCGCCGCCGGGAAATCCAGGTCAAATACAACACGGACAACGGGGTCGATCCCCAGCCGTTGCGCAAGAAGATCGCGGACATCACTGATCAGCTTGCCCGCGAAGACGCCGACACCCGCGAGTTGCTCGCCGCAGCCGGAAAGGGCGGCCGGACCGGCAAGGGCAAGGGCGCTTCGAAGGTCCGGCAAGATGGCCTGGCCGCGGCGCCGGCCGAAGACCTCGTGGGCCTGATCGAACAGCTGACCGAGCAGATGCACGCGGCTGCCGCTGAGCTCCAATTTGAGATCGCTGCTAGGATCCGTGACGAGGTGGGCGACCTCAAGCGCGAACTCCGCCAAATGCAGTCCGCCGGGCACGCTTAGGGTAAAGTTGGGCCTACGTAGGGGAGTATCCCAAGCGCTACGTCCGTCAACACGCAAGGCACAGACGCCTCGCCGGGCCTAGCGGATCGCCGTTTGAGCGTTGTTGCCTTCGGGCATGGAGACGCAGGCAGGTCGGAGAGACTTACGCCGTTTTGGCGTACCTGCGAAAGGCATTTTAGATGCAACTCCCCGCCTGGTTTGAGATCGGCTCCTTCGTCGTTCTCGGAATCATCCTCCTTGTCGACCTTCTCCTGGTGGTCAAGCGTCCGCACGAACCCTCCATGAAGGAAGCAGGCCTCTGGGTCGCTTTCTACGTCACCCTCGCCTTGGTGTTCGCCGGAGCGATGTTCGCTTTTGCCGGCCCGGAGCATGGCAGCCAGTTCATCGCCGGTTGGGTGACCGAATACAGCCTGAGTATCGACAACCTCTTTGTCTTCATCATCATCATGGCGCGGTTCTCCGTGCCCCGTAAGTACCAGCAGGAAGTGCTCATGGTGGGCATCATCATCGCCCTCGTCCTGCGCGGTATCTTCATTGCCCTGGGTGCCGTGGTGATTGAGCAGTTCAGTTGGGTCTTCTACATCTTCGGCGCGTTCCTGCTCTGGACCGCGTGGAAGCAAGCCACGGACAACGGCGAAGACGAGGAAGACGGTGCCGAAAACCCGCTGATCGCCCGTATCCGAAAAGTTGTCCCGATGTCGGAGAAGTTCGACGGCGGCAAGCTTCGGACAACGGTCAACGGCAAGAAACTGTTCACTCCCATGCTGATCGTCTTCGTGACCATCGGCATGACGGACCTCCTGTTCGCCGTGGACTCCATTCCGGCCATCTTCGGACTGACGCAGAGCGCCTTCATCGTCTTCACCGCCAACATCTTCGCCCTCATGGGCCTGCGCCAGCTGTACTTCCTGCTTGGCGGACTCATGAGCCGGCTGATCTACCTCAAGCACGCATTGTCGATCATCCTCGCCTTCATCGGCGTCAAGCTGGTCCTGCACGCCATGCACGTCAACGAACTGCCCTTCATCAACGGCGGCCACCACATCGAATGGGCTCCGGAGATCCCGACCTATGTGTCCCTCGCGGTCATCCTCGGCACCATCGTCGTGGCGGTTGTCGCGAGCCTCCTGACCCCGGCGGGCAGCAAGTCCAAGCTGGATGCCCGGCTCGAAGAAGATTCCCGCAAGAGCATGAACAAAGTCAGCGGCAACTAACACGGGTCAACTGCGGAACGTTTCGGAGCCCCGGCCCTTACTGTGGCCGGGGCTCAGCGTTTGGCGGAGATATGCTCTTGGCATGGCGTTGACCTCTCCGATGACCCTCGATCCGGCAGCAGTACAGCGACGCACAGTCCGATTGCTGAGCACCGCACAACTGCTGAGCGGTGTGGGCAACGGCGCCACCCTGTCCATCGGATCGTTGCTTGCCGTCCAGCTCAGTGGATCGAGCGCCTGGGCGGGATCGGTCACCACTATCCTCACGCTCGCCGGTGCCGTCACTGCTTTGCCCCTGGCCGGTCTTGCCGAGCGCAGGGGGCGCCGTGCCGGGCTCGTCACCGGTCTCCTGGCCGCGATGCTTGGGGCAATCTTCATGATTATCGCGGCGGCTACGGGGGCTTTCGCGGTGCTCCTCCTTGGTGCAGCCCTGCTGGGTCTCGGCACGGCATCGAACCTCCAGGCGCGATTCGCCGCCGTCGATCTCGCCGCACCGGAGCGCCGCGGACGATCGCTTGCAACCGTGGTCTGGGCAATCACCATCGGCGCCGTGGCCGGTCCGAACCTCATCCAACCTGGCGCTGCGGTGGGCGAAGCTCTGGGCCTGCCCGCAATCTCCGGGCCATTCGTCTTCTCGGTTGCCAGCCTCCTTCTGGCCGCGGTGTTACTGATGGCCGCACTGCGCCCCGACCCGCTGTTGCTGGCAAGGCGCCTGGCCGAGGGGACGCACGACGACGGCGGAAGCGCTGGCGCCCGTGCCGAAGCAGGAGGGCCCCGACGTCGTTCATTGACTGCCGGATTCCAGGCCGTGCGGGCGTCTCCGCGCGCCAAACTGGCCCTGACTGCGGTGGTTGCGGCGCATGGAATCATGGTGGCGGTCATGTCGATGACGCCGTTGCACCTGCAGGAGCTCGTCTCTACCGCGCCGGTTGGGGGCCATGTGGGTCACGAGGGCGGCCACGCCATGGGTACCGACGCCCTGGTGATCATTGGATTTACGATTTCCCTCCACATCGCCGGCATGTTCGCTTTGTCGCCGCTGATGGGGTGGCTGACTGACAGGGCGGGCCGGATCCAGACGATCGTGCTGGGCTTCGTGCTGCTGGCGGTGGCTGTCGCCGTGGCCGGCTTCGGGCAGCAGGACCCGGCCCTGGTCACGGTGGGGCTCGTCGTGCTCGGCCTAGGGTGGTCGGCCGCGACGATTTCAGGATCCACCCTGTTGGCCGAGAGCGTCGAGCGGCAGCAACGCGTCATCGTCCAGGGAGTCTCAGACACACTCATGGGGGCTGCCGGTGCCTTGGGCGGAGGCTTCTCCGGGCTCGTGCTGGGCTGGGTGGGCTACGAGGGTCTGAACATGGCTTCCGGTGCCGTGGCCGTCGTCGTGCTGGCCGTCGTCGCGGCTTCGGTGAAGCGTCCGGCAGTACGGCCGGCGGGCTGAGCTGAACAGCAGAACCTCAGTTCTTGCCGCGCACCATCCCCAGGAGCCGGTTGAAGATTCCTTCCCCGTCCTCGCCGATGCCATCGTGATGGAAATCCCCTGTGATCCAGGCCTGCAGTCCGCGGACGGCGGCCGCGGTTTCCATGGATAGCTGGAAGTCCACATAGATGTCGTCGCGGTAGACAGCTGCCGCGACCGGCACAGTATTCGCCTTCAGCCGGGACACATCGTAGAGCGGTTTCCAGTCCTGTTTGCCGGCCAACAGCGCAGCCACTTCCTGCAGGGGCACAAGCGCTGGATCCTGTTCGAAGTACCAGGGGTAGACCATTTCGCCCGTAAGGAGCGGCTCCGCGGCGTCGGGATGGAACTCGGGGAACTCCCCGCTCACCCGCCACGCCGCCCAGCCGGTCGCCTGCCCCTGTCCGTAGATGGACTCGTGCAAGACCGCGTACAGGGGATTCGATGCCCGGGAAACGAGGCCGTAGACCTGTTCCAGAAAGGCGTCGGAGAGGCGTTCGCCCGCGGGAGACGGCACGAAGGCGTCCTCCAGGAGGGTGTGCAGGGCATCCACGCGGGCGTTCCCGCCCAGGAACGATCCCACCATTTGGAAGCGTTCCGTGGTGAGGCGTTCTCCGCTGGGCAGCCGCTCGTCCGTCGATTCCAGATGCCGCGCGATCCGGGTGACCCGCTTGCGGTCCTCCGGGTACCACCCGAAGTATTCCGCGTTGCGTTCCGCGACCCGTTGGAAAGTCGCCTTGTAGACGCGTTCGGCCGGACCTTCCAGCGGCGCCAGACCTCCCGTGATGAGCACTTCGCTCAAACCTTCCGGCGCGAAGGACAAGTAGGTCAGCGCGCAGAAACCGCCGAAGCTCTGGCCCAGGACGGTCCAGGGTTCCGAACCGAGGGTCTTGCGGATGAGTTCGGCGTCGGCCACGATCGAATCCGCCCGGAAATGCGTGAGGTAGTCTGCCTGTGCGGCGGCATCGCCCCGGAGCGGCAAGGTATTTCGGTCCGCCGGCGTGGACAGGCCCGTGCCGCGTTGATCCAGCATCAGGATGCGGAAACTCCTCGCGGCAGCCTTCATCCAGCCGGACAGGGAGGTGGTCCGGGTTCCGCGTCCGCCGGGCCCGCCCTGGAGGTAGAGCAACCACGGTAGCCGGGCTGTGTCCTCCTCCGAGTGCTCGGCGGAGACGAACTCCCGCGCGAAGACGGTGATCGTTTCCGCGGTGTTGTCGGCTTCCACACCTGCGGACGCCCAATGGTCGAGGGGGACCGCGAAGAAGTGTTCGGTGGTGCGGACGCCCCGGAATTCGTGACGTGCCCGGATGGTGTGCGCCACGCCCTCAACCACGCGCTCAGCCACGAGCCATGACCTTGTCGCTGCCGAAGGCACCCAGCGCTTCGCCGGTCAGCCGGAAGGTCGACCAGCCGTCCATGGGCACCGCTCCGAGGCCGCGGTAGAAGTTGATGGACGGTTCGTTCCAGTCCAGGACACTCCATTCCACCCGTGCATAACCGCGTTCGACGGCGGTGGCGGCCAGGTGCTGCAGGAGCGCCTTCCCGTGGCCTTCGCCCCGGGCATCGGGCGTGACGTAGAGGTCCTCGAGATAGATGCCGTGGACGCCTTCCCACGTGGAGTAGTTCAGGAACCACAAAGCGAATCCCTGGACGTCTCCTGCCGCGTTTTCCGCCATGTGCGCGTACACCCGTGGATTCTCGCCGAACAAGGCCTCGGTGAGCATTTCCGGCGTGTTCTTCACGGCGTCGGGCTCTTTTTCGTAGACGGCAAGCTCATGGATCATCTGCAGGATCGCGGGGACGTCGGACACTGTGGCTGGGCGGACAACACTCATGATTCGAGCTTACTAGGCGCCTACAGGCGGTTGACCGAGGTCACCCTGACCACGGCGGTGCCGCTCTCGTCCGAGGCTGCCAGGTCCACTTCGGCGGAAACGCCCCAGTCATGGTTGCGGGCCGGGTCATCGAAAATCTGCCGCACCCGCCAGATGCCGGGTTCCTCCGTGATCATAAGGAGTCCCGGGCCCCGGGCATCGGGGCCGGTTCCGATGTCGTCGTGCTCGTCGAAGTAGTCGTCCAAAGCGTCTTCCCAGCGCTCCGCATCCCAGCCGCTGCCGGCGTCGAGCTCGCCCAAGGCAGCCGCATCCTCGTCCGCGAACAACTCAACGCGCCGGAACATTTCGTTGCGGACCATGACCCGGAAGGCGCGGATGTTGGACGTGAGCGACGGCGGCGGGGGAGGTGGAGCGTCGTGCGGCGTCGGAGCCACCCCGGAGGTGAGCTCTTCCCACTCGTCGAGCAGGCTGGAGTCGACTTGGCGGACCAGTTCACCCAGCCAGGCGATGAGGTCCTCGAGGTCTTCGCGGAGCACGTCCTGCGGGACCGTCTGGCGCAGGGCCTTGAAGCCGTCGGCCAAATACCGCAGCACGATTCCCTCGGAGCGGGCCAGCCCATAGAACTGCACGAACTCACCGAAATTCATGGCGCGCTCATACATGTCGCGGACCACCGACTTCGGAGCCAGCTCAAAGTCGCCCACCCAGGGTGCGGCCTTGCGGTACACCTCGAACGCTTCGCCCAGGATCTCCGCGAGGGGCTGCGGGTAGCTGACCTCTTCAAGCATCGCCATGCGCTGGTCGTAATCGATGCCGTCGGCCTTCATCGCGGCGACGGCCTCGCCGCGTGCCTTCTTCTGCTGCGCAGAGAGGATCTGCCGGGGCTTCTCGAGGGTCGCTTCGATCACGGACACGACGTCCAAGGCGTACGACGGCGACTCCGGATCGAGGAGCTCGAGCGCGGCAAGCGCAAACGGTGAAAGCGGCTGGTTCAGGGCAAAGTTGGCTTGCAGGTGAACGGTCAGCCGGACGGATCGTCCTTCTTTCTCCTGCTCGGCCTCGGGAATGCGTTCAACCACTCCGGCTGCCAACAGCTCGCGGTAGATGCTCAGGGCCTTCTTCATGAGCTGCAGTTGGGCGGGCCGTGCCTCGTGGTTCTCAGTGAGGAGACGGCGGGCAGCGGCGAACGGGTCGCCGGGGCGCTCCATCAGGTTGAGCAGCATCGCATGCGTCACAGTAAAACTCGAGGTCAACGGGTCCGGCACGGACTCCACCAAACGGGTGAAGGTGGGCTGGCCCCAGGAGACAAAGCCTTCCGGCGGTTTCTTCCGCACCACTTGCCGCAGTTTCTTCTGGTCGTCGCCGAACTTCGCGGTGGCTTTCGCCATAGCCTTCGCGTTTTCCACCACGTGTTCGGGAGCCTGCACCACAACCGTTCCGGCCGTGTCGTAGCCCGCCCGGCCGGCACGGCCCGCGATCTGGTGGAATTCCCGGGAGTTCAGCAGGCGGGTGCGGACGCCGTCGTACTTGCTGAGCGCCGTCAGGAGGACAGTGCGGATGGGAACGTTGATCCCGACCCCGAGCGTGTCGGTGCCGCAGATGACCTTCAGGAGTCCTGCTTGTGCCAGCTGCTCAACGAGGCGGCGGTACTTGGGCAGCATGCCGGCGTGATGGACGCCGATCCCATGGCGGACCAGCCGGTTCAGGGTCTTGCCGAAGCCGGCGGCGAACCGGAAACCCGCGATCAGCTCGGCAATCTTGTCCTTCTCCTCGCGCGTGCACATGTTGACGCTCATGAGGTTCTGGGCCCGCTCGATGGCCTCGACCTGGCTGAAATGCACCACGTACACGGGAACCTGCTTGGTGCTGAGCAGTTCTTCGAGGGTTTCGTGGACCGGTGTTTCCTGGAAGTAATAGTGCAGCGGGATGGGCCGTTCGGCCGAACTCACGGTGGTAGTGGACCGTCCGGTGAGTTCGCTCAGGCCGGCTTCGAAGCGGCTGACGTCTCCCAGGGTGGCCGACATCAGCAGGAACTGGGCCTGGGGGAGCTCCAGGAGCGGCACCTGCCACGCCCAACCGCGCTGGGGATCGGAGTAGAAGTGGAATTCGTCCATGATGACCGTGCCGAGCTCGGCTTCCTTGCCTTCGCGCAAAGCGATGTTGGCGAGGATTTCGGCGGTGCAGCAAATGATCGGCGCATCCTGGTTGACTCCCGAATCTCCGGTGATCATGCCGACGTTCTCTGCTCCGAAAATGTCGCAAAGCGCGAAGAACTTTTCCGAGACCAAGGCCTTGATGGGGGCGGTGTAGTAGCTGCGCAAGCCGCGGGACATCGCCTCGAAGTGCGCGGCGATCGCCACGAGGGATTTTCCGGAACCGGTGGGGGTTGCCAGGATGACATTGGCGCCCGACGCGAGTTCCATGATGGCCTCGTCCTGGGCGGGGTAGAGCTGAAGTCCGCGGCTCTCCGTCCAGGCGACGAAGCGTGTGTAGATTTCGTCCGGGTCAACGCGTCCGCCGTCGGGGAGCTGCTCAAGAAGTTTCATTGCCTTCCAGCTTAGTGTGGGTGGAGCAGACCACGGGGACCGACCATGGAGGATGCAGTGAAGTGGGATCCAGCCAAGTACATCGAGTTCGGCAATCACCGCGACCGGCCGTTTTTTGACCTGACGTCGAGGATTCTGGCGGAGGACCCCCGGCACGTCGTGGATCTGGGCTGCGGTCCGGGGAACTTGACGGCGACCCTCGCGACGCGATGGCAGGGCGCCGCCGTCGTCGGGCTGGACTCCTCAGCCGAAATGCTGGCAAAAGCCCAAGTCCTCGCTGCCGCGCAACCGGGTCTTTCGTTCGTGCAGGCAGACATTGCCGGATGGGCACCGGAAGCGGACACCGACGTCGTGGTCAGCAACGCGGCGCTGCAATGGGTGCCGGGCCACTTGACGATGCTCGCCGGGTGGCTCGAAGCTCTGAAACCAGGCGCGTGGTTTGCGCTCCAGGTCCCCGGAAACTTCGGTGCGCCGTCCCACGTGCTCATGCGCGAACTGGCCGCTTCGCCGGAATGGTCCGGAAGGCTGTCCGGCGTGCTCCGCCATGACGACGCCGTGGGCGAACCGGCCGACTACCTGCGGATCATGCTCGACGCCGGATGCGACGCCGACGCCTGGGAAACCACCTACCAGCAACTCCTGCCGGGAGCCGATCCGGTACTGGAGTGGGTGCGCGGGACCGGCCTGCGTCCAGTGCTCGCAGGGCTTCCCGAAGACGAAGCACGCGAGTTCGAAAACCACTACGCAGCCGCGCTCCGCGAGGCCTATCCGCGGGGCCGGCACGGAACAGTGTTTGCCTTCCGCAGGGTTTTTGCGGTGGCACAAAAACGAGGCTGAGCGGGCCCGCGTCCAAAGGACGCCGGAAGTGCCGCGTTTACAAGGTTTCGCACTGTGTTCTGAACTACAATGGCAACGCGATCTCGGGGTGGCATCGTGTGGAATCCGCTGCTCCGGAGGCCAACGATTGGAGGCAGTGTGCTGGCATCCTTGCTGTTGCAGCGCCTCGCCCCCTACAAGCCCCACGTGCTGGCCATCGTTCTCCTGCAGCTCGTCCAGACCGGCGCCACACTCCTCCTGCCCACCTTCAACGCGAAGATCGTCGACGACGGCCTGGTCGCCGGGAACAGCGAGGTAATCCTGCGCCTGGGTACCTGGATGCTGGTCCTCACGGTGATCCAGGTGCTCGCCGCGGTGCTCGCCGGCTACCTCGGAGCGATTGTCGCCATGAAGGTCGGCCGCGGACTGCGGCAGGAACTCTTCGACAAGATTCATTCCCTGCCCGACCAGGACGTCGCAGCCTTCGGACCGGCCAGCCTCGTGGTCAGGACGACGAATGATGTCCTGCAGCTGCAGAACATCACGGTCCTGGTTTTCGGCATGCTGGTGGCGGCGCCCGTCATGGGCATCGGAGGCGTGATCCTGGCGGTCGAACAGGACGTTGCCCTGTCTTGGATCGTTTTCGCCATCGTTCCCGTGTTGCTCGCCATCATGCTGTTGATTGTCCGCAAGCTCGTCCCGCTGTACCGCGAGGGCCAAGGCTTGGTGGACCGGATCAATAGCGTCCTCCGGGAACAGATCCTGGGGACCGCGGTCATTCGTGCGTTCGTCCGCCAGCCGTTCGAGATGAAACGGTTCGAGGCCGCCAACGACGCACTGACAAGGAACAATCTCCGTTCGGCCAGGATTGTCGCGGCCATGCTTCCCCTCGTCATGACCGTGGTCAATCTTTCATCCGCGGGCGTGGTCTGGCTAGGCGGGCACCGCATCATCGCGGGAGACATGGAGCTGGGTGCGCTCACGGCGTTCATCGCCTACATCATGCAGATCCTCCTCGCGATCATGATGGCAATGTACGTGTTGAGCACGGCCCCCCGGGCGGCTGTCAGCGCTGAACGCGTCACCGAAGTGCTCAACACGGAATCAGAAATCACGCAGCCGGGAAACACTGCCGGCGGGATGGTGGCACGCCCCTCGCGGGCTGAAGGCCTGCGCTTCGACAACGTCGTTTTCGCCTACCCTGGAGCCGAAACACCAGTAGTGGAAAGCATCACATTCCACGCGGCTCCGGGAAGCACGACCGCGGTCATCGGCTCCACGGGAAGCGGCAAGTCGACCATCGTCAGCCTTGTGCCGAGGCTGCTTGAGGTGAGCAGTGGAAGTATCTCGCTCGACGGCCGGGACATCGCGGCCGTTCCGCTCAATGCCTTGCGCAACCAGCTCGGCGTCGTGCCCCAGGAGAGTTGGCTGTTCCGCGGAACCATCGCCGAGAACCTGCGGATTTCCTTGCCTTCCGCGACAGATTCGCAATTGTGGCATGCCCTTGAGACGGCCCAGGCCGCGGATTTCGTGAACGAGTTGCCGCAAGGACTGGAGACCATGTTGTCCCAGGGCGGCGCCGGTCTGTCCGGCGGCCAGCGGCAGCGCTTATGCATAGCCCGCGCCATTCTGCGCCCTGCATCCGTCTATTTGTTTGACGACAGCTTCTCTGCGTTGGACACGGTGACGGAAGCAAAGCTCCGGGCCGCGCTTGAACCGGAACTCCGGGGGGCGACCGTCATCATTGTCGCCCAGCGCATCAACACCGTGGTGTCGGCGGACCAGATACTGCTCATCGACGAGGGCCGCCTGGTGGCACAAGGAACCCATGCCGAACTTCTCGAGTCCTCGGAAACTTACCGGGAAATCGTAGCGTCCCAGCTGGAAACGGACGACGCCGCGTGAGCAGCGAAGGCGAACACCTCGCCATTCCAGCGAAACCGTCGCGGTCGCTCCTCCGCCTGGTGGGCTTGATGAAGCCCTCCCGGGGAATCATGACCGCCGCGATCCTGTGCATCTGCGGCTTTGTCACGCTCAATGTCGCCGCACCCAAAATACTCGGTGACGCCACCGACGTCATCGCCGCCGCCGTGTTCGGCGCGCAGTTCGACGCCGGGCGCTTCGTCTTCCTCTTGCTCCTGGCCGCAGGCATGTATTGCGTCACGTCGCTGCTTAGCTGGGCGCAGGGCCGCCTCAACGCCCTCGCCGTCCAGCGCCTCGCACACGACCTCCGCGAAGCCGTGGAAGGGAAACTGCATCGCCTTCCCGTGGCCTACTACGACGGCCGCTCCCGGGGCGACGTGCTGAGCCGCGCGACGAACGATCTCGACAACGTGTCGCAGACGCTCAACCAGCTCCTCTCCCAGCTCCTGACCTCAACACTGATGGTCATCGGCTCGCTCGTGATGATGCTGCTGCTTTCGCCGCTCCTCGCCGTCGTGTCCCTGCTGGCCGTTCCGGTTTCGGCGCTGGCGTCGATTATCGTGACCCGACGCTCGCAGAAATACTTCGTCCGGCAGTGGGAAGCCACGAGCGACGTGAACTCGCTTGTGGAGGAGACAGCCACGGGACACGAGACCATCAAGCTTTTCAACGCCCAGTCATCGATGGCGGTCCGCTTCGCTGATCACAACGACGGGCTTTACGCGGCCAGTTCCAAGGCACAGTTCGCTTCAGGGTTGCTGGTGCCCCTCATGGCTTTCGTGTCCAACGCCAGCTACGTGGGGGTTGCCATTGTCGGTGCCCTGCAGTTCCTCGCCGGGGCGATGAGTATCGGGGGCATTCAAGCGTTCATCCAATTCAACCGCCTCTTCAGCCAGCCGCTGGGCCAGATCGGCGGAATGGCCCAGGTCCTGCAATCATGCGCGGTTTCCGCCAGCAGGGTCTTCGAGCTGCTGGACGCCGCCGAACTGACAGGGGAACGTGCGGAACAGGGCGCAGATGCCCGCGCCGACTCCGGTCCGGGCCTTGAGTCGCGGTTTGACGCGCGGTTTGATGCCCCCTCGGGGCGCGTTGCCTTCGAACACATCTCCTTCAGCTACCGGCCGGATGCGCCCCTCATCGAGGACCTGTCCTTCCAGGTGGAACCGGGACAGACAGTTGCGATTGTCGGGCACACCGGAGCCGGGAAGACCACACTGGTCAGCCTCCTCATGCGTTTCCACGAACTCGGCTCCGGACGGATCACCATCGACGGCGTTGACATCGCGGGCATGGGACGCGACGCACTCCGCCGGAATTTCGGCGTCGTTCTCCAGGATCCGTGGATTTTCACCGGCACCATCCGGGAGAACATCGAGTATGGCTTTCCGGGCGCCGGCGAGGCCGAGATCGTGGCCGCAGCCGAGGCGAGCCACGTCGACCATTTTGTCCGCTCGCTGCCCAACGGGTACTCAACCATGCTCAGCAACGGAGGTGAACCCCTCAGCCAGGGCCAGAGGCAATTGCTGAGCATCGCGCGCGCACGGCTCTCGGGCCGCCCCATCCTGATCCTGGACGAAGCGACAAGTTCGGTGGATACCCGCACCGAAGTCCTTATCCGCCAAGCGATGCACCGGCTCCGGAGCAACAAGACGTCATTCGTCATCGCGCACCGCTTGTCCACTATCCGCGACGCTGATCTAATTCTCGTCATGGACCACGGACGGATCGTTGAACACGGCACGCATCATTCGCTGTTGGCGCTTGGCGGGCACTACGCCCACTTGCATGAAGCGCAGTTTGCCGCCGGAGGCGGCGAACTCGCCGCGATGCCGGTGAGGTCCGCGAAGCACCGCGCCGGGCAAGGAGAGAGGGAAGCATCATGAGCCCGCTTGAGTTTCCCGGTTCGTGGCGTCCCAATCAGTCCAGTACCGTCGCGCTGTACGAACAGCTTCGGCTCCGCGTCATCGAGTTGGCCGACGGCGGCATCCTGGCTGTCGGTACCAAGCTCCCCGCGGTGCGCAGCTTGGCCGAACAATTGGATGTCGCCCCCCACACGGTGGCCCGGGCCTATAAAGAACTTGAAGCTGCTGGAGTAGTGGCCACCCGTGGCCGCAACGGAACAGTTGTGTGCGCCCGGGATGACCGCTGGAGCGCGTTGGCAGCCGTGGCTGCGAGCTACTCGGCGGCGGCCAAAGCGCAGGGCGCCAGTTTCGCGGAGGCGGTGCAGCTTCTGGCGGCTGCCTACGACGCCGATTGATACCCGTCGGTAGGCTGTGGGAAGCCACATGGAAATTCGAAGAAGTTTTCGATTAGCATTAGTGGGTGCCTAAAGCCGTAGCTGAAGTCCCCGCCGTCGAATCCTTCGCAAGTGTTTCCGAGCAGCAAGCTGCCACGCCCGTAAGACATGACCTGTCCCGGCTCGTGGTCAAGGGAGCGCGTGAACACAACCTCCGCAACGTCGATCTCGACCTTCCCCGTGACGCAATGATCGTTTTCACGGGCTTGTCAGGTTCAGGCAAGTCGTCCTTGGCTTTCGACACTATCTTCGCGGAGGGCCAGCGCCGGTACGTGGAGTCATTGTCGGCATATGCCCGCCAGTTCCTGGGCCAAGTGGACAAGCCGGACGTGGATTTCATCGAGGGCCTTTCGCCGGCAGTGTCCATCGACCAGAAGTCGACGAGCAAGAACCCGCGCTCCACAGTGGGCACCATCACCGAGATCTACGACTACATGCGCCTTCTCTGGGCACGTGTCGGCCGGCCGCATTGCCCCGTGTGCCACGAGCCGATCACGCGCCAGACGCCGCAGCAGATCGTCGACCAGTTGCTGGAACTCGAATCCGGCACCCGATTCCAGATTCTTGCCCCTGTGGTCCGCGGACGCAAGGGCGAATTCGTCGAGCTCTTCAAAGAGCTCACGGCCAAAGGATACTCACGCGCCCGGGTGGACGGAGATCTCGTCCAGCTGAGCGATCCGCCCAAGCTCGGCAAGCAATTCAAGCACTCCATTGAAGTGGTCGTGGACCGGCTCGTTGTCAAGGAAGGGATCAGCCAGCGGCTGACCGACTCGATCGAAACCGCGCTCCGGCTTGCGGAAGGCCGGGTACTGGTCGAGTTCGTGGATCTCGACGCCGAAGACCCAGCCCGGATCCGGGCCTTCTCCGAAAACCTTGCCTGCCCCAATGAGCACCCGCTGGCCATCGACGAGATCGAGCCACGCTCCTTCTCGTTCAACAACCCCTTCGGCGCATGTTCGGCCTGCAGCGGTATCGGCACCAAGCTCGAGGTCGACGAAGAGTTGGTTGTCCCCAATCCGGAACTTTCCTTGAACCAGGGTGCCATCGCACCTTGGTCGCTGGGTACTGCCACCACGGAGTACTGGAACCGGCTCCTCGAAGGCCTGGCCCTGGAGCTCGAGTTCTCCATGGACACCCCGTGGGAGAAGCTGCCGCAGGAAGTCCGGCAGACGGTGCTGCACGGCAAGGACCACAAAGTAGTCGTCCAGTACCGCAACAGGTTCGGCCGGGAGCGCAAGTACAGCACCGGCTTCGAAGGCGCCATCCAGTACGTTCACCGCAAGCACGGCGAAACGGATTCCGACTGGGCCCGCGACCGCTACGAAGAGTACATGCGGCAGGTTCCTTGCCCCGCATGCAACGGTGCGCGGCTCAACCCGGCGTCGCTGTCCGTGCTGATCAACGGCAAGTCCATCGCCGAAGTTGCGGCCCTTCCGATGCGTGATTGCGCGGATTTCCTCGGTAGCCTCACGCTCACCGACCGCGAGGCCCAGATCGCCCACCAGGTTCTCAAGGAGATCCAGGCGCGCCTGACATTCCTCTTGGACGTCGGGCTCGAATACCTGAATCTCGAACGGCCGTCCGGGACCTTGTCCGGTGGCGAAGCCCAGCGTATCCGGCTCGCCACGCAGATCGGCTCCGGCCTGGTGGGCGTCCTGTATGTCCTGGACGAGCCGTCCATCGGGCTGCACCAGAAGGACAACCGCCGTCTGATCGAGACGCTCACCCGATTGCGCGATCTCGGCAACACACTGATTGTGGTCGAGCACGACGAGGACACGATTCACGAGGCCGACTGGGTTGTGGATATTGGACCCGGCGCCGGTGAGCACGGTGGCCAGGTGGTGCACTCCGGTTCCTACAAGGAGCTCCTGGAAAACACGGACTCGCTGACCGGCGACTACTTGTCCGGCCGGCGCAAGATCGACATCCCGGCCAAGCGGCGCAAGTATGACAAGAAGCGCGAGCTCAAGGTCATCGGCGCACGCGAAAACAACCTGAACAACGTTGACGCAACGTTCCCGCTGGGCCTCTTCACGGCAGTCACTGGCGTCAGTGGCTCGGGGAAGTCCACCCTGGTGAACGAGATCCTTTACAAGGTCCTTGCCAACAAGCTCAACGGTGCCAAGCAGGTCGCCGGCCGGCATCGCTCCGTGGCGGGCCTTGAGCACCTCGACAAAGTGGTGCACGTGGACCAGAGCCCCATCGGGCGGACCCCGCGCTCCAACCCCGCCACGTACACGGGCGTCTTCGACAACATCCGGAAGCTTTTCGCGGAAACCACCGAAGCCAAGGTCCGTGGATACCAGCCTGGACGCTTCTCCTTCAACGTCAAGGGCGGCCGCTGCGAGGCGTGCTCCGGTGACGGCACCCTGAAGATCGAGATGAACTTCCTGCCGGACGTCTATGTTCCCTGCGAGGTGTGCCACGGTGCCCGGTACAACCGCGAGACCCTGGAGGTCCATTACAAGGGCAAGACCATCGCGGACGTCCTCAACATGCCCATCGAGGAGGGTGCCGAGTTCTTTGCCGCTTTCACCCCCATTGCCCGGCATTTGAACACCCTCGTCGACGTCGGCCTAGGTTATGTCCGGCTCGGGCAACCGGCCACCACGCTTTCCGGCGGCGAGGCGCAGCGCGTGAAGCTGGCCTCGGAACTGCAGAAGCGTTCGAATGGCCGGAGCGTCTACGTATTGGACGAGCCCACAACGGGCCTCCACTTCGAGGACATCCGGAAGTTGCTCATGGTGCTGCAGGGTTTGGTGGACAAGGGCAATACGGTCATCACCATTGAGCACAACCTCGACGTCATCAAGTCCGCTGACTGGATTGTGGACCTTGGCCCCAATGGCGGTTCAGGCGGCGGCCGGATCGTGGCAACGGGCACGCCCGAACAGGTTGCCAAGTCCACGGAAAGCCATACCGCAACCTTCCTGGCGGAGATTCTCGGTTAGCCCTGCGTGAACGGCCGGGGAATTTTTCGGCAGTGGTCGAAGTATTCCCTGGCCGGCATGTGAGTTTCAGGCATGCCTCAACTCGTGAGAAACTAACCCGGTGACTCAAACAATGGTGCCCGTAATCTTTGATCTGGACGGCACCCTTGTCGATCCTGCAGGCGGCATAACCGGCGGTATCGCCGCGGCCCTGGGCGAAATGGGGCTCCGTGTCCCGGAACAGGCCGTGCTGGACTCCATGGTCGGGCCCAAGCTCAGCGATTCCCTGGAACACATTGCCGGGGTTCCCACAGGAAAAGTCGACGAAGTCATTGGGCTGTACCGCAGCTATTATCGTTCCGTCGGAATCGCTCAAAGCCGGCTATACCCCGGAATCCGTGAGCTCCTGCAGTTCTTCGCGGAGTCGCGGCGGCCGGTTGCCGTCGCCACCCAGAAACCCCAAGGCTTGGCCCACACCGTGTTGGAGCACCATGGCATTGCCGGTTTCTTTGCCTCCATCTGCGGTGCGCCGGACGACGAGTCAATAGCCGCCAATACAACTCCGGGTAAGGTGGCAATCGTTGGTGCCGCTCTGGCCACGTTGCGTTCCCAGCCTGCGGTGATGGTCGGAGACCGCCACCAGGATGTTGCCGGTGCCATGGCCAACGGCCTTGACTGCATCGGGGTCAGTTGGGGATTTGCGCCCGACGGCGAACTTCAGGAGGCAGGCGCCGTCGCCGTCGTGGACACCGCGGCGCAGCTGCTGAAGAAGATCGAAGAACTTGACGCTGTCCGCGCGGCGGCCCTGAGCGAGGTGCAGAACGATGGAAGCCTTTGATGTCATCCGCTGGACCACGCGCGGACTGATTTCCAGCACCTGCCGGCCCACGGTCATCGGGCTGGAGAACGTGCCCAAGGAAGGGCCCTTCATCGTGGCCCCGAACCATTTGTCTTTTCTGGACAGCGTTATTGTCCAAGCCTTGATGCCGCGCCCGGTGGGCTTCTTTGCCAAGGCCGAGTATTTCACCACCAAAGGCTTCAAAGGCCGCGCGATGAAGGCGTTCTTCCAGGCCGTTGGATCCATTCCGGTGGAACGCGGAGAGCAGGCGGCCAGCGTGCAGGCCCTCAAGACCCTCCTGGACATCCTGGAGAACGGCAGGGGCATCGGCATCTATCCGGAGGGAACCCGCTCGCGCGACGGCTTGCTCTACCGCGGGCGGACCGGTGTCGGCTGGCTTGCCCTGACAACTGGGGCGCCGGTGGTGCCGGTTGGCCTCATCGGCACGGACAAGCTGCAGCCCGTGGACCGGAACACCGTTCGTCCACAGCATTTCACCATGAAGGTCGGCGAGCCGTTGTACTTCGAGAAGACCGGTCCGGACCATTCCCTGCCGGCCAGGCGCGAAGTCACGGACAAGATCATGGATGCCATTGCGGTATTGAGCGGCCAGGAACGTTCCACGAGCTACAACCAGAGCAAGTCCGCGGAGTAGCCCTCCGCGAAGCGGGCCCGTACGGGGGAGCGCGATTCCCTTACTAGACTGGATCTGTGGCAGATCCAGCGAGTTATCGACCCCAGACGGGAGAAATCCCCACCACCCCCGGTGTCTATCGGTTCCGGGATCCGCACGGCCGTGTCATCTACGTGGGCAAGGCGAAGAACCTCCGATCCCGGCTGAACTCGTACTTTGCCAACCCGGCGGGTTTGCTGCCGAAGACGCACGCGATGGTGCACGCGGCCAGTAGCGTCGAATGGACCATGGTGGGCAGCGAGCTTGAGTCGCTCCAGCTCGAATACACCTGGATCAAGGAATTCAAGCCCCGCTTCAATGTGGTCTTCCGCGATGACAAGACGTATCCGTACCTTGCCGTGAGCATGGCGGAGAAGCTCCCGCGGGTACAGGTCATGCGCGGGGAGCGCCGCAAGGGCACCCGCTACTTCGGGCCATACACGGCCGGGGCCATCCGCGAAACAATGGACACCTTGCTCCGCGTCTTCCCGGTCCGCAGTTGCAGTGCCGGCGTGCTGAAGCGCGCCCAGGCCAGCGGCCGGCCATGCTTGCTCGGCTATATCGACAAATGCTCGGCCCCGTGCGTCGGCCGCGTCACCGCCGACGAGCACCGGGCCATCGCCGAAGACTTCTGCTCGTTCATGGGTGGCGAAGCCAAACGCTTCATCACCCGCCTCGAAAAGGACATGGGCGCCGCCGTCGCCGAGCTGGACTACGAGCGGGCGGCCCGGCTCCGGGACGACATCATCGCGCTCCGCAAAGTGTTCGAGCGCAACGCCGTCGTGCTTTCCGAAGACACCGACGCGGATGTCTTCGCCCTGCACGACGACGACCTTGAGGCTTCCGTGCAGGTATTCCACGTCAGGGGTGGCCGAGTGCGCGGCCAGCGGGGCTGGGTCGTGGAAAAAGTCGAAGACGCCACCACTCCGGAACTCATCGAACACCTCTTGCAGCAGGTCTACGGAGAGGACAGCGACAACCAAGGCCGTATTCCGCGCGAAGTCCTCGTCCCTGAGATTCCGAGCAACCATCACGAACTGCTCGAATGGCTCGGCGGCCTCAGGGGCGCCAAGGTGGACATCCGGGTGCCGCAGCGTGGCGACAAGGCCGCCCTCATGTCCACCGTCCGCGAAAACGCCGAGCAGGCGCTGAAGCTCCACAAAGTCCGGCGCGCCGGCGATATCACGGTCCGTTCCCAGGCGCTCCAGGAACTGCAGGAAGCGCTCGAGCTTCCCGTGCCGTTGCTCCGGATCGAGTGCTACGACATTTCCCATGTGCAGGGCACCAACGTGGTTGCGTCCATGGTGGTGGTGGAGGACGGCCTCCCGAAGAAGGCCGACTACAGGAAGTTCTCCATCACCGGTGCGGCGGCAAGCGACGACACCGCTGCGATGCACGACGTCCTCACCAGGCGCTTCAGGCACTACTTGCAGGATAAATCCGCCCAGCTTCCCAAGAGCGGAGAAGTTCCGCACCCGGGAACAGGTGAACCGCCGTCGTCGGAGGATGCTGCCCTCACGGGTGCCAAGGCGAAGTTCGCTTATCCGCCCAACCTCGTCGTCGTCGACGGCGGGCAACCCCAAGTGAATGCGGCCGCCCGGGCCCTCGCGGAACTGGGCATCGACGACGTCTACGTCGTGGGCCTCGCCAAGCGCCTCGAAGAGGTCTGGTTGCCGGACAGCGACTTCCCGGTGATCCTGCCCCGCACCTCCCAGGGGCTCTATCTGCTCCAGCGCATCCGCGACGAAGCCCACCGTTTCGCCATCACCTTCCACCGGCAGAAACGTGGAAAGGCCATGACGGTGTCGGCGCTTGACGGCGTTCCGGGTCTCGGCGAAGCCAAACGGAAGGCGCTCGTGGCGCATTTCGGTTCGCTCAAGAAGATCAAGGCGGCAACGGCCCTCGAGCTCACGGCCGCGAAGGGGATCGGCCCGGCATTGGCGGAAGCGGTCGTCAGCCATCTCGCGGCGGCCGGTGCCTCCGGAGAGGCCGCTCCTGCCGTGAACATGACCACCGGCGAAATCCTTGAAATTTAGCTAGGGTAATAAGCGGACCCCTCCTGAAGGGGTCCGCTTGTGGACCATCCCAAAAACTTTGGACCATCTCAGAAACGGGGAAACTTGATGTCAGAGCCAACAGCAGGATCCGGCGCGGAGCAGGACGGTCTGGTACCCGTCAAGCCTGTCGAAGCGGAACTGCTGGTGGTGACCGGCATGTCCGGAGCAGGCCGGAGCACCGCCTCCGACGCCCTGGAGGACCATGGCTGGTACGTCGTCGAAAACCTTCCCCCGCAGATGCTGGGGACGCTGGCGGAAATCGTCTCGCACGCGCCACAGTCCATCCCCAAGCTTGCCGTCGTCGTGGACGTGCGCAGCAAGGGCCTCTTCACCGATATCAGGACGGCGCTCGGCGCGCTCAGCGCCACCGGAATCACCTTCCGCGTCCTCTTCCTCGATGCCAGCGACAACGTCCTGGTGCGGCGGTTTGAGCAGGGCCGCCGCCCGCATCCACTCCAGGGCGGTGGCCGGATCCTGGACGGCATCGCGGCGGAGCGGGACGTCCTGAAAGAGCTAAAAGAATCCGCGGACGTCGTCTTGGACACGAGCACGTACAACGTCCACGGCCTGGCGACCGCCATCACCGAACTTTTCACCGACACGGGCCCTGTGGCGCTGCGCTTGAACGTCATGAGCTTCGGCTTCAAATACGGCCTGCCCGTGGACGCCAACTTCGTGGCGGATGCTCGCTTCATCCCCAACCCGCACTGGGTTCCGAAATTGCGTCCGCACACAGGGCTCGACGCCGACGTCAGCGACTATGTCCTGGGGGCCGCTGGCGTGAAGGACTTCGTCGACCGTTACGTCCTCGCCTTGGAGCCCGTCCTCGACGGCTATCGGACGGAAAACAAGCACTACGCCACCATTGCCGTCGGTTGCACCGGCGGCAAGCACCGTTCGGTCGCGGTCGCCGTCGAACTCTCCAAACGGCTCGCGCAATACCCGCGGGTCACCGTCACCACAAGCCACCGCGATCTGGGTCGCGAATAATGGGGGTCCTGACCGGACCCCTGCCGCTGGTTCCACCGAAAGGCACGCCGGGCAGCCAGCCCGCCAAAGGCCCCTCGGTTGTGGCACTCGGCGGCGGACACGGGCTTTCCGCGTCGTTGTCGGCGTTGCGGCTCCTGACCTCCGAGCTCACCGCTATTGTCACCGTTGCCGACGACGGCGGATCCTCCGGGCGGCTCCGCGAAGAGTACGGCGTCCTTCCGCCGGGCGACCTTCGAATGGCGCTGAGCGCACTGTGTGACGACACCGATTGGGGCCGCACCTGGCGGGACGTCATGCAGCATCGCTTCAAGACTCCAAGCGGACGCGAAGGTTCCCTGGACGACCATGCCATGGGGAACCTGCTCATTGTCACCCTCTGGGAGCTTCTGGGCGACGCCGTGGCCGGACTGAAATGGGCAGGCGCCCTCTTGGGTGCCCGCGGCCAGGTCCTCCCGATGTCCACCCAGCCGCTGAACATCGAGGGCGACGTCCGGGTGCCACTGCCCGGGGGCGGGTACGAGTTCCAGATCGTCAAAGGCCAGGCCAAGTGCGCCGTTGCCGGATCGCTCGAAAACGTCAGGCTCCTTCCGGAAGACGCACGCGCCTGCATCGAAGCGTTGACCGCAATCGAGCTTGCGGACTGGATCATCCTGGGTCCCGGCTCCTGGTACACGTCAGTGTTACCGCATTTGCTGCTGCCGGAAATGCGCCAGGCCTTGTGCGACACCCCCGCCAAACGCTGCCTCACCATGAACCTCGCCATGGACACCAAGGAAACCTCCGGGATGTCCGCGGCGGACCACCTGGATGCCCTGCGCCACTATGCGCCGGAGTTCAGCGTGGACGTTGTCCTGGCCGATCCCACCTCGATATCGGACCTCAAGGAATTCGAACGCGCTGCCGGGATGATCGGTGCGGAGGTGGTCTTGGGTAAAGTGGGGGCGTCGAGCCGCCGTCCAGTCCACGACCCGCTGCGTCTGGCATCGGCGTATCACGATATCTTCGGGAATAGTTAGGAACATGCGATGGCACTGACCGCATCGGTCAAGGAAGAACTTTCCCGGCTGGACATCAAGAAGTCGTCCGTCCGCAAGGCCGAAGTTTCGGCCATGCTGCGTTTTGCCGGCGGGCTGCACATCATTTCGGGCCGCATCGTGATCGAGGCGGAGGTTGACCTCGCCTCAACGGCGCGGCGGCTGCGCGCCGCGATCGCCGAAGTCTACGGGCACCAGAGCGAGATCATCGTCGTCTCCGGCGGGGGACTCCGTCGGGGTAGCCGCTACGTTGTCCGCGTAGTGCGCGACGGCGAAGCCCTGGCCCGCCAGACCGGCCTCCTCGACGGCCGCGGGCGGCCCGTGCGCGGCTTGCCGTCCGCCGTCGTCAACGGTTCGGCGTCGGACGCGGAGGCTGTGTGGCGCGGCGCGTTCCTGGCTCACGGTTCCCTCACCGAACCCGGCCGGTCATCCTCGCTCGAGGTCACGTGCCCCGGGCCGGAATCGGCGCTTGCCCTGGTGGGCGCTGCCCGCCGCCTCGGCATCCAGGCCAAGGCCCGGGAAGTGCGCGGCGTGGATCGCGTGGTCATCCGTGACGGCGACACCATCGCCGCGTTGCTCACCCGGATGGGCGCGCATGACGCCCTCATGGTGTGGGAGGAGCGCCGCATGCGGAAGGAAGTCCGGGCCACGGCCAACCGCCTCGCGAACTTCGACGACGCCAATCTGCGCCGTTCGGCCCAGGCCGCCGTCGCGGCTGGCGCCCGCGTGGACCGGGCCCTGGAAATCCTGGGTGACGACGTTCCGGACCACCTCAAGTACGCGGGTGAACTCCGGGTCGCGCACAAGCAGGCCAGCCTCGATGAATTGGGCCGGCTTGCCGATCCGCCCATGACCAAGGACGCCATCGCGGGAAGGATCCGCCGGCTGCTGGCCATGGCGGACAAGCGGGCCGGCGACCTGGGGATCCCGGGCACCGAGGCAAATGTGACCCCCGAAATGATGGACGAATAGGGCGCCCGTCCTAGAATCGTCAGGGTGTAGATTTCCGGCCGGTTCGCCGGTCGGATGAACAAAACGAGAGTTACCAAACGGACCCCGGTCCACTACATTGGAGGATTTCGTGACAGAGTACGTACTGCCCGAGCTCGGCTACGACTACGCAGCACTTGAGCCGCACATTTCGGCGAAGATCATGGAGCTGCACCACAGTAAGCACCACGCCGCCTATGTAGCAGGCGCCAACAACGCTTTGGCCCAGTTGGCCGAGGCGCGCGACAAGGGCGACTTCGCCAACATCAACCGCCTCTCCAAGGACCTCGCGTTCCACACCGGCGGCCACATCAACCACTCCGTGTTCTGGAACAACATCTCCCCGGACGGTGGCGACAAGCCCGAGGGTGAGCTGGCTGCGGCCATCGATGACGCCTTCGGCTCCTTCGATGCTTTCCGTGCCCAGTTCTCGGCAGCCGCGCTTGGACTGCAGGGTTCCGGCTGGGGCTTCCTTGCCTACGAGCCCATCGGCGGAAACCTCCTCATCGAGCAGCTCTACGACCAGCAGGGCAATGTCGCAGTCGGCACCACGCCGCTGCTCATGCTGGACATGTGGGAGCACGCTTTCTACCTGGACTACGTCAACGTCAAGGCCGACTATGTCAAGGCCTTCTGGAACATCGTCAACTGGGCCGACGTCGCAAAGCGCTTCGAAGCGGCCCGCGCGAACGCCACCGGGCTGATCGTTCTCTAGGGACTCCGCCCAGGATCGGTGAGTGACGCGGAATACACGGGGATGTAACAAACTTCACATTCAGGTGAATTTCGCCCAAATACCGGATTGTCTGCCCCCGCAGTTGCGGGGGCAGACGTAGTTAAACGTAAGATGGGTCACGGAAGGCGGTTAGCCTTCAGCAATGTGGCTGGTCGCCCTCCGATCTGATAATCACTTCTGCCCAATGATGTGCGGGAATTGTTAGTTGGAATCAAGATCCGACTCACTAGGTGTGCTTGCAAGAGCACCAAGGAGACTGAAATAGTGACCACCCGTATTGGTATCAACGGCTTTGGCCGCATCGGCCGCAACTACTTCCGCGCAGCACTCGCCCAGGGTGCCGACCTCGAAATTGTTGCGGTCAACGACCTCACGAGTCCCGAGGCACTTGCCCACCTTTTGAAGTACGACTCCGTCGGCGGCCGCCTGACCCAGTCCGTCGAAGTCAAAGAGGGCAACCTCATTGTCGACGGCAGCATCATCAAGGTCCTCGCAGAGCGCGACCCTGCAAACCTGCCGTGGGCCGAACTGGGCGTCGACATCGTCATCGAGTCCACCGGCTTCTTCACCAAGGCCGCCGCTGCGCAGAAGCACATCGACGCAGGTGCCAAGAAGGTCCTGATCTCCGCTCCTGCTTCGGACGAAGACATCACCATCGTCATGGGCGTCAACCACGAGCTCTACGACCCCGCAGCACACCACATCATTTCCAACGCTTCCTGCACCACCAACTGCCTCGGCCCGCTGGCCAAGGTGGTCAACGACGCCTTCGGCATCGAACGCGGCCTCATGACCACGGTGCACGCCTACACGGCGGACCAGAACCTGCAGGACGGCCCCCACAGCGATCTCCGCCGTGCCCGCGCCGCAGCGATCAACATGGTTCCCACCTCCACTGGTGCTGCCAAGGCGATCGGCCTCGTCCTTCCGGAACTCAAGGGCAAGCTCGACGGCTACGCCATCCGCGTCCCGGTCCCCACCGGTTCCGCCACGGACCTGACCGTCACGGTTTCCCGCGAAGTAACCGTTGAGGAAGTCAACGCGGCTCTCAAGGCAGCTTCGGAGACCGAGCAGTTCAAGGGCATCCTCAGCTACACGGCAGACCCGATCGTCTCTTCTGACATCGTCGGCGACCCCTCTTCTTCGATCTTCGACTCCGGCCTCACCAAGGTCATCGGCAACCAGGTCAAGGTTGTTTCCTGGTATGACAACGAATGGGGCTACTCCAACCGCCTCGTTGACCTCACGGAGCTCGTCGCATCCAAGCTGGGCTAGGGTAGACACATGACATCTCACACCCTCAACGAACTGATCGCTGAAGGTGTCCGCGGGCGGTACATTCTTGTCAGAAGTGACCTGAATGTGCCGCTCGACGGCTCTACAGTGACCGACGACGGCCGCATCAAGGCCTCCCTCCCGGTCATCGAAAAGCTCTCGGACGCCGGTGCCCGCGTGCTCGTCACCGCCCACCTGGGACGCCCCAAGGGCGCTCCCGAGGCCAAGTATTCGCTCAAGCCGGCTGTGGCGCGGCTTGCCGAGCTCGCGCCATTCAAGGTCCAGCTCGCGGAAGACACCGTTGGTGAGTCCGCCAAGGAGCTGGCCGGGTCCCTGGACGATGGAGACGTCCTGGTCCTGGAGAACGTCCGTTTCGACGCCCGCGAAACCAGCAAGGACGACGCCGAGCGCGGCGCCTTCGCCGATGAACTCGTGGCGCTCACCGGCGACAACGGTGCCTTCGTGGATGACGCCTTCGGCGCCGTCCACCGCAAGCACGCCAGCGTCTACGACGTCGCCACCCGGCTTCCTTCCTACCAGGGTGACCTTGTGCACACCGAGGTGGAGGTTCTGCGCAAACTCACCACGGATACCCAGCGCCCGTACGTCGTGGTCCTCGGCGGTTCCAAGGTCTCTGACAAGCTCGCAGTGATCGACAACCTCCTCGGCAAGGCAGACACCATCCTCGTCGGTGGCGGAATGCTCTTCACCTTCCTCGCAGCGGCCGGTCACAAGGTTGCGGGCAGCCTGCTTGAAGCTGACCAGATCCCCGTGGTCCAGGACTACCTCAAGCGCGCCTCCGACGCCGGTACCGCCTTCGTCATCCCCACCGACGTCGTGGTCGCAAGCCGCTTCGCCGCTGACGCTGAACACGAAGTGGTCGCCGCTGACGCGATCGAGGACAGCTCGTTCGGCGCCTCCGGCATTGGCCTGGACATCGGACCGGTATCCGCGGAGGCTTTCGCCGGGCAGATCAAGGCCGCACAGACTGTGTTCTGGAACGGCCCCATGGGCGTCTTCGAATTCGAAGCCTTCTCCGGCGGCACCCGTGCCATCGCCCAGGCCTTGACTGAGACGCCGGCATTCACCGTGGTTGGCGGCGGCGACTCCGCCGCGGCCGTCCGGACCCTCGGCTTTGAGGACTCCCAGTTCGGACACATTTCCACGGGCGGCGGCGCCAGCCTGGAATACCTTGAAGGCAAGGATCTTCCCGGGCTGAGCGTTCTGGACCGCTAAGGCTACATGGCCGGCGGGGCGCCCTTCCTTGAAGGCAAGCGCCCCGCCGGCTTTCCCTATCTCAACGCATCTTTGGAGCACACGTGACAACTTCTGCCAACGGAAACTTCATCCGCAAGCCCTTCATTGCCGGCAACTGGAAGATGAACATGGACCACGTCCAGGGCATCACCCTGCTCCAGAAGCTGGCTTGGACCCTCTCCGACGCCAAGCACGACTACAGCCGGGTGGAGGTGTCGGTCTTCCCCCCGTTTACCGATCTGCGCGGTGTGCAGACCCTCGTCCAGGGCGACGAGTTGGACGTCGTCTATGGCGGACAGGACCTCTCGCAGTTCGACTCCGGAGCGTATACCGGCGATATCTCCGGCCAGTTCCTCAACAAGCTCGGTTGCGCCTATGTCCTGGTGGGCCACAGCGAACGCCGCACCATCCACAACGAGGACGACCAGGTCATCAACGCGAAGGTCAAAGCAGCCTTCCGCCACGACGTTACGCCGGTCCTGTGTGTCGGCGAGGGCCTTGAGGTCCGCCAGGCCGGCACCCATGTGGAGCACACGCTGGCCCAGTTGCGCGCTGGCGTCGAAGGCCTCACCGCAGACCAGGCCGGCGAACTGGTTGTCGCGTACGAGCCTGTCTGGGCCATTGGTACTGGCGAAGTCGCGGGTCCCGAAGACGCACAGGAGATGTGCGCCGCTATCCGTTCAGAGCTCGCATCCTTGTTCGACGATGCTGTGGCCGCCAAGACCCGCCTCCTTTACGGTGGTTCGGTCAAGGCCAACAATGCGGCAGCGATCATGGCCGAAAGCGACGTCGACGGCTTGCTGGTGGGTGGCGCGAGCCTGGACCCCGCCGAGTTTGCTAACATTGTCAGGTTCGAGAGCCACCTCAGCGCGGCTTAGTCCGTTTCCGGTTCCGCTCCCGTTTTCCGTTCTTCTGAAAGGCCGTCGTGGACGTTCTTCAAGTCATTCTGCAGATTCTGCTGGGCATTACCAGCCTTCTGCTGACGCTGCTCATCCTCCTCCACAAGGGACGTGGCGGCGGGTTGTCCGATATGTTTGGCGGTGGCATGAGCTCAGGATTGAGTTCTTCAGGTGTCGCAGAGCGAAACCTCAACCGCTTCACCATCGTCTTGGGCTGCACTTGGGGTGTCGTGATCATTGGACTTGGCCTCATCATGCGCTTCACCGCGGGCGGAGACTCCTAGCACTGCCGTCGCCGGGATCCTCCCACTAGACTAGGCTGCATGGCCTTCAAGCCATGCAGCCGAACTCTCAAGGGGATCGACGATGGTTCATGGTACTTCTGGATTCCGGGGCACACGGGCCGGCGTAACAGCTGGATCGGCCCCGAGAAACCAACCCGACTCTGTAGTCGGCGAAAGCTTGCCGCGTATTCGTGTTCCCTATTGGTGCGCCAAGGGACATGAGACGCGGCTTGTTTTCGTTAAACTCCCGGAAGATCAAATCCCGATCCGGTGGGATTGCCCGAAGTGTGGCCTGGTTGCCGTCCGCGAACAGGGCGAAGCCACCATGGAACGTGCGGACGAAGAAATCTTCAAGAGCCACCTGGACTACGTTAAAGAAAGACGCTCCAGCCAAGACGCGGAGATTGTCCTGGCCGGAGCGCTCAAGCGGCTACGCGCCCGCGGGGTCCTTTCGGACGAGCTGCTGGGGGACGCGTGAGGCTGCATTCTCATCGATAAGCCACAGGGTCCTCGAGCGGCCACTGGGCCCGGAGGCGGGAACCTGTACCGGGTTGGCCCCGGCAAGTGCCAGCCCCACGGCGCCGGCCTTGTCCTCGCCTGCCACGACCATCCAGATTTCCTGGGCGGAGTTGATGGCGGGCAAGGTCAGCGAAATCCTCGACGGCGGTGGCTTGGGGGAGTTCTCGACCCCCACCACCGTACGGTCCTTCACGCGGATACCTGCCTGCTCCGGGAAGAGCGAGGCAATATGCGCATCCGGACCCACCCCGAGCAGCAGGATGTCGAAGCGGGGCAACTCGCCTGCCTCCTCGGGACGGTTGTCCGAGGTGTCCGCGGAGTGCTCGGCCTCGGCAGCGGCTTTGAGCCGGGCCGCGTAGTCCGCCGCGGCCTCGTCCGCGGTGGCGAACTCATCCGATGATCCCGGTTCGTGCACGCGGGCCGGGTCCACCGGCAGGCTGGAGAGCAGTGCCTCACGCGCTTGCACGGTGTTGCGGTCGGTGCTGTCCTTGCCGACGAAGCGCTCGTCACCCCACCAGAAGTTCACCCGGGACCAGTCAACGGCCGGCGCCGCGGGCGAATCGGCAACCGCTTTCAGGGTGCCGATGCCCACGGTTCCGCCGGTGAGGACCACAGTGGCTTCTCCGTGCTTGTCCTGGACGTCCACCAGCTTGGTGATGAGCCGTGCTGCGATCGCGGCCATAAGGACGGCGGAGTCGGGATGGATGCTTACTCTTGGGTCAGCGCTCACTGGGACGGTCACTCCTTGCTATTGGTTCGGGGCAGTCCCATAGTAATCACTTCTCCGAAGACATCGTCCGGATCAAGACGGCGCAATTCTTCGGCGAGGCAGTCCCGCAGGCTGCGGCGAGGCAGTGAAATCCGCTGCGCGGGCTGGCCCGGCTGGGTCAGTTCCGCAATGGTGAGTCCGGGACGGACCAGCTGGACGTCGCCTGTGGCGCGGCTCAGCCGTACCCTGCGGATGCCTGTTCCCGCCGGGTCGGCAACAATCTGGACCGGAGCGTCGAGGAACAGGGTGAGCCAGGCGGCCAGCAGCAGCGTGCTGGGCGAGTCGGAAGCACCCTCGACGGCGATGGCCGTGACGGGGGATTCGTCTACCTGGTCCAGGGCTGCCGCGAGCTGGAGGCGCCAGTTGGTCAGGCGTGTCCAGGCCAGATCGGTGTCGCCGGCCCGGTACGTGTTCCGGATCCGGGCCAGCGCTGCTGCGGGGTCGGCCTCGTTGGCGGAGTCCGTGATGCGGCGGTGCGCGATCCTGCCGATGGAGGTCTCGCAGGCGTTCTCGGGTGCTCCGTGCGGCCACCAGGCCACGATCGGCGCGTCCGGGAGCAGCAGTGCCGCGACGAGGGATTCGCTTTCCTTGGCGAGTTCACCGTAACCGCGCAGCACGATGACTTCTGATGCTCCGGCGTCGCCACCCACGCGGATCTGGGCGTCGAGGCGGTTCGGCGCTTCGCTGCCTGCGTCCGCGAGGACGATGATGCGGCACGGATGTTCGCGGCTGGCCTCGTTGGCTGCCTCGATGGCTTCTTCCTCAAGCCCGGACTTGGTCACCACCACGAGGGTCAGGACGCGTCCAAGGGCGATCACACCTCCCTGCTCGCGCAGGGAGGTGATCTTCTTGGAGATCTTGGAGGTGGTGGTGTCGGGAAGATCTACGATCATGGCCTTCTCCAGGTTCGTCCGTCGCGGGCAAGCAGCTCGTCGGCCGAGGCCGGGCCCCAGCTGCCGGGAGCGTAGGGTTCGGGCTGTTCGTCGAGTCCGGCCCAGTATTCCTCGAAGGGGTCCAGGATCTTCCAGGACTCCTCGACTTCCTGGTGCCGCGGGAAGAGCGGGGGCTCGCCGAGCAGCACGTCCAGGATCAGGCGTTCGTACGCCTCGGGGCTGGACTCCGTGAACGAGTGGCCGTAGCCGAAGTCCATGGTCACGTCGCGGACTTCCATCTGCGTGCCGGGAACCTTGGACCCGAAGCGGATGGTAGCGCCCTCGTCGGGCTGGACCCGGATGACCACGGCGTTCTGGCCGAAGTCGTCCTCGCCATGGCCGCGGAACAGCAGGTTGGGTGCGCGCTTGAACACCACGGCGATTTCCGTGACGCGGCGGCCAAGACGCTTGCCGGCCCGCAGGTAGAACGGAGCCCCGGCCCAGCGCCGGGTGTTGATGTCCAGGCGGATGGCCGCGTAGGTTTCCGTCTTGGAATCGGCCGGAATGCCGTCTTCCTCGAGGTAGCCCTGCACCAATTCCCCGCCCTGCCAGCCCCCGGTGAACTGGCCGCGGGCCGAATGGGTGGAGAGGTCCTCGGGAAGCCTGACAGCAGCGAGGACCTTTTCCTTCTCGGCACGCAGGTCATCGGCGTTGAAGGAAATGGGCTCCTCCATGGCCGTCAGGGCCAGCAACTGCAGCAGGTGGTTCTGGATGACGTCGCGGGCCGCGCCGACGCCGTCGTAATACCCCGCCCGGCCCCCGGTGCCGATGTCCTCGGCCATGGTGATCTGGACGTGGTCAACATAGTTGGCGTTCCACAAAGGCTCGAACAACTGGTTGGCGAAGCGCAGGGCCAGGATGTTCTGGACCGTTTCCTTGCCAAGGTAGTGGTCGATGCGGAAGACCGCGTCCGGCGGGAAGACGGACTCCACGATGTCGTTGAGCTTGCGCGCGGACTCCAGGTCGTGGCCGAAGGGCTTCTCGATGACCACGCGGCGCCACTGGCCGTCGCCGGCCTGCGCCAGCCCGTGCTTGGAGAGCTGCTGGCAGACCTGCTCGAAGGCCTTGGGCGGGATGGACAGGTAGAAACCGTGATTGCCGCGCGTGCCGCGGGTCTCGTCGAGTTCGTCAAGCGTGGCGCTGAGGCGCTTGAACGCCTGGTCGTCGTCGAACTCTCCCTGGACGAAGCGGATGCCCTCGGAGAGCTGGTTCCAGACGGCGTCGTCGAACGGGGTGCGGGAGTGCGCCTTGACGTTCTCCTTGACCTCGTTCGCGAAGTCCTCGTTGCTCCAGTCCCGCCGGCCGAAGCCGACGAGCGCGAAGCTCGGCGGCAACAGCCCGCGGTTGGCGAGGTCGTAGACCGCCGGCATGAGTTTCTTCCGGGCAAGGTCGCCGGTGACTCCGAAGAACACCAGCGACGATGGCCCTGCGATGCGGTTCAGGCGCCGATCCCGAGGATCCCGAAGGGGATTGCGGTGGCTTGCCTTTCCGGTGGACCGGTAACCGATTTCAGTTTCTGGCATGTTTGGGTTTGTGCCTTAGCTTTCGAGCGCGCTGGCCTGGCCGGCCAATGCGGCGACGATTTCCTGGAGCTGGGCAACGCCGGCTCCGCGGTCCGTGAGGTGCAGACGCAGTACCGGGCGGCCGTGGTTCTCGAGAACCTGGGCATCGCCGGCCGCCTGGGCCGCAATCAGCTGACCGAAGGTGAACGGCCGTTCCGGAATGGCGATGTCGCCGGTCGCGGAAGCGGTCACTTGCAGGAACGAACCGATGGCCGGTCCGCCCTTGTGGAATTGCCCGGTGGAGTGCAGGAAGCGCGGACCCCAGCCAAAAGTGACCGGGCGGCCGCTGACCCCGGCGAGTTCGTCCCGGATGCCCTCAAGCTGCGCGAACGCGATCCGGTCGAAATACGCCTGGACGCTCAGGTAGCCGTCCGTGCCGAGTTCGCCGAGGAGCGCCTTGACGGCATCGGCGGCCGTTGCCGCGTCGCCGAGCCACGCACCTCCGCGGACCTCGATCGCGCCGTCGACGAAGTTCGCCGGCGTCGGCTCGGGACGCGCGTCCAACAGGCCGCGCGCGGCAATCTTGGCTGCCTCGACGTCGGGCTGGTCAAAGGGGTTGATGCCCAGCAGGCGGCCGGCGACCGAGGTGGCGAATTCCCAGACGAACATCTGGGTGGCGAGGCCACCGGCGATGGCGGCTTCGTTTTCGCCGAGTTCGACGTCGGATTCCGCACCGACGAGGCGGATCACCAGGACGTCTTCCGCACCGCTGCTGACCTCGGGTGCGGAAGGACCTGCAACAACCGGCAGGACCCCCGTGCCGAGCTTGCCCGTGGATTCGGCGATGAGCTGTTCGGCCCAGTCCGCGAAGCCGACGATTCCGGAACCGTCTTCGACGATGACGATCTTGTTGCGCAGCGGGGTGGTTCCGCCCAGGGCGGCACCGAGCCGGAGCCCGATGTTCTCGGGTGAGTCTTCGTTGAGGATTTCCGCAGCTTCCTCGGCCTCGTCCAGGAATGCCTGGATGTCGACTCCCGCGAGGCCGCTGGGGACCAGGCCGAAAGCCGTCAGCGCCGAAAAGCGGCCGCCGACGTTCGGGTCGGCGTTGAAGACGGCACGGTAGCCGGCTTCACGGGAGGCCTTGTCCAGCGGGGAACCCGGATCGGTCACGATGACGATGCGGCTCTTGGCATCGATGCCGGCCTCGGTGAAGGCCTGCTCGAATACTCGTCGCTGCGAGTCGGTTTCCACGGTGGAGCCTGACTTGGACGAGACCACGATGGCGGTCTCGGCCAGGCGGTCCGCGAGGGCAGCACCGACTTGTTCGGGGTCTGTGCTGTCCAGCACGGTCAGCTCGACGCCAGCAGTGCCGGCAATGACCTCGGGGGCAAGCGAAGAGCCGCCCATGCCACACAGGACAATGCGGGAGACGCCTTCGGCCCGGAGGGCATCCCGGAGTCCCAGGATCCCTTCGACCAAGGGCTGGGAAACGGTTGCCGCTTCCACCCATCCGAGACGGATGGCGGATTCGGATTCGGCGTCCGGACCCCACAGAGTGTGGTCCTTGGCGAAAATCCTGGTGGCAATCCGGTCTTCGACAAGTGCCGGGATGTGTTGCTCGATGGCCTGCTGCGCAGCACCGCTGGCGTCGTAGCTGAGAGTGCTCATGTGGGTTAGGAAGCCTTCCGTGCAGAGGCGAGGGCACCTTCGACGTCGGCCAGAAGTTCCTTCCAGCTGGCGACGAACTTGTCCAGGCCCTCGGATTCGAGGATTGCGACGACGTCGTTGTAGGAGATGCCCAGGCCCTCGAGTGCGTTGAGGACGTTGTTTGCTTCTTCGTAGGTGCCGGAGATGGTGTCACCCGTGACGACGCCGTGGTCGAACGTGGCGTCGAGGGTCTTTTCCGGCATGGTGTTGACGACGCCGGCCGCGACCAGTTCGGTCACGTACAGGGTGTCCGGGTACGCCGGGTCCTTGACGCCGGTGGAGGCCCACAGCGGGCGCTGCGGGAGCGCGCCGGCTTCGGCCAGGACTGCCCAACGCTCGGTGGAGAACAGCTCTTCGTAGACCTGGTAGGCGAGGCGGGCGTTGGCGACGCCTGCCTTGCCCTTGAGGGCCTTGGCCTCATCGGTGCCGATGGCGTTGAGGCGCTTGTCGATCTCGGTGTCCACGCGGGAGACGAAGAAGGACGCCACGGAGTGGATCTTGGAGAGGTCGTGGCCGTTTTCCTTGGCCAGCTCCAGGCCGGACTGGAAAGCGTTGATGACGGCGCGGTAGCGCTCCAGGGAGAAGATCAGGGTCACGTTGACGCTGATGCCCTCGGCCAGGGTTGCCGTGATGGCGGCGAGGCCTTCGAGGGTTGCCGGGATCTTGATGTGGACGTTGTCCTTGTTGACCTTCTTGTACAGGTGCTTGGCCTCGGCGATGGTGCCTTCGGTGTCCCACGCCAGGCGGGGGTCCACCTCGATGGAGACGCGGCCGTCCACGCCGTTGCTCGCTGCCGCGACCGGGGCGAAGAGGTCGCAGGCATCGGCGACGTCGGTGGTGGTGATCTCGAAGACAGTCTCTTCAACGGTTGCGCCCTTGGCGGCCTCTTCGGCAATCACGGCGTCGTAGTCGCTGCCGGCGGTGATGGCGGCGTGGAAGATGGACGGGTTGGTGGTGACACCAACTACGTTCTTCTCTTCGATGAGCTTCTGCAGGCTGCCGCTGGAAAGGCGTTCGCGGGAGAGGTCGTCAAGCCAGATGGACACGCCGGCGTCGGAAAGCTGCTGGGTGGGAGTCGTAGTCATTTCTTTAATCTCCTTGGAAATCTGTTCGTTGCTGTCGGATTCGTCTCAAACGCTTTTTCAGCTATTGAGACCCGCGAGGGAGTCCTTTGCGGCGGCGGCGACTGCTTCTGCCGTGATGCCGAACTCCTTGAAGAGGCGCTTGTAGTCTGCCGAGGCGCCGAAGTGCTCGAGGCTGATGGAGCGTCCGGCGTCGCCGACGAATTCCTTCCAGCCCAGTGCCAGGCCGGCTTCGACCGAGACGCGGGCCTTGACGGCGGCGGGGAGCACGGACTCGCGGTACGCGGAGTCCTGCTTGTTGAACCACTCGACGCACGGCATGGAGACGACGCGGGTGGCGATGCCTTCGGCCTGGAGCGCTTCGCGGGCGTTCACCGCGAGCTGGACCTCGGAACCGGTGCCGATCAGGATGACCTCGGCCGGGACCGTAGCGCCGTCCTTTGAAGCCTCTGCCAGGACGTAGCCGCCCTTGGCGACCCCGGCGGTGGAGCCGAAGGTGTCACCCTCGGCAAGGCCTTCGCCGCGTGCGTAGGTCGGGATGTTCTGGCGGGTCAGCACGATGCCTGCCGGGTTCTCGTGGTTCTCAAGCATGGTCTTCCATGCCGCGGCAACCTCGTTGGCGTCGCCGGGACGGACAACGTCCAGGCCCGGAATGGCGCGGAGGGTGGACAGCTGCTCCACCGGCTGGTGGGTTGGGCCGTCTTCGCCCAGGCCGATCGAGTCGTGGGTCCAGACGTACAGCGACGGGACGCCCATGAGCGCGCCAAGGCGGATCGCGGGACGCTGGTAGTCACTGAAGATCAGGAACGTGCCGGAGAACGCCCGGGTCCGGCCGTGCAGCGAGATGCCGTTCACGATCGACGCGGCAGCGTGCTCGCGGATACCGAAGTGCAACACCCGGCCGTACGGGTTGCCCTTCCACGCGCCGGTGGAGCGCGAGGCCGGGATGAACGACGGCGAACCCTCGATGGTGGTGTTGTTGGACTCGGCGAGGTCGGCTGAGCCGCCCCACAGTTCCGGAAGGACCGGGCCGATCGCGTTCAGGACCTTGCCGGACGCGGCGCGGGTGGAAACTTCCTTGCCTGCTTCGAACACCGGCAGTGCGGCGTCGAGCTCGACGGGGAGCTTCTTGGCCTCGATGCGCTCAAGCAGTGCCGCGCCCTCGGGGTTGGCGGTCTGCCAGGCCTCGAAGGATGCCTGCCATTCGCTGCGCTCGGCTGCGCCGCGCTCGACGACTGCACGGGCGTGCGCCAGGACGTCCTCGTCAACCTGGAAGGAACGCTCGGGATCGAAGCCCAGGACTTCTTTCAATGCTGCGACTTCTTCGGCACCGAGGGCGGAACCGTGGATCTTGCCGGTGTTCTGCTTCTTGGGAGCCGGGTAGCCGATGATGGTGCGCAGCGAGATGATGGACGGCTTGCCGGTCTCGGCCTTGGCGGCGAGCAGGGCACCGTAGAGCTCCTGGACGTCTTCGACGTATTCGCCGGTCTTCGTCCAGTCCACGCGCTGGGTGTGCCAGCCGTAGGCCTCGTAGCGCTTGAGGACGTCTTCGGTGAAGGCCACGTCGGTGTCGTCTTCGATGGAGATGTGGTTCTCGTCGTAGATCACCACGAGGTTGCCCAGTTCCTGGTGGCCGGCCAGCGAAGAAGCTTCCGAGGTGACGCCTTCCTGGAGATCGCCGTCGGAGGCAATGACCCAGATGGTGTGGTCGAACGGGCTCTCGCCGGCGGGAGCATCGGCGTCGAACAGGCCGCGTTGGCGGCGCTGCGAGTAGGCGAAGCCCACCGAGGAGGCCAGGCCCTGGCCCAGCGGGCCGGTGGTGATCTCGACGCCGGCGGTGTGCTTGTATTCCGGGTGGCCGGGGGTCAGCGAGCCCCAGGTGCGCAGGGCCTCGAGGTCCTTCAGCTCCAGGCCGTAGCCGGAAAGGAACAGCTGGATGTACAGGGTCAGCGATGTGTGTCCGGGGGACAGGATGAACCGGTCGCGGCCGATCCAGTCCGGGTGCTTCGGGTCGTGGCGCATCAGCTTCTGGAACAGCAGGTAGGCGGCCGGCGCAAGGCTCATGGCCGTACCGGGGTGACCGTTGCCGACCTTCTCGACGGCGTCAGCGGCCAAAACGCGGACGGTGTCCACGGCGCGCTGGTCCAGGCTTGTCCAAGTCAGTTCTTGCTCTTCCAAATGTGGCACGTAAACCGAGCCCCTCTCTGTGCTGACGGCTGGTGACGGCACATGGCAAGCCTCGGGCACAGGATGGCGCCCGCTGCGAAGTTCCTACCAGCCGTTCACCATTGAAACGTTGATCTATCATCCAGACATGCAAATCTGAGAATACGCTTTCTCGGAAACCTGCGTGAGCTGATCTGCAGACAGCTTAGCCCGGTTCGCCACCCCGAATGGTGGGAATCTCAAAAAATGGACGCATATTCCGTTTTATGAATCACGGCAGCGGCAAAGCGCCGGTGAACTTTCGGAAACAAAGGAAAGTTCCGGGTGCCATGGCGTCGGACAGGCCACGGTATGATATCTGGAGGCCGAACCGGGGTGCCGCCACCGCGGGAAACCCGCCTTGACAACACCAGCAAAGAACAGAGTGACTGCCAACGTGAGCACAACAGATACGCCCCTCAATGCTTCCCCGGCTGTGGGGAAGCGCGGAATGTCCCGTAAGTTCAAGGCGTATCTGGCACTGACCAAACCCCGCGTGATCGAATTGCTGCTGGTCAGCACCCTGCCCACCATGATCTTCGCGCAACGGGGCTTTCCTTCGATCGGCTTGATCCTCGCCACGTTGGTGGGCGGCGCCTTCGCAGCCGGCAGCGCAGGGGTCTTCAACTGCTACATCGACCGCGACATCGACAAGCTGATGCACCGCACCGAAAAGCGGCCCCTCGTGACGGGCGAAGTCACCCCTCGCGAAGCACTCGTCTTCGCATGGATCCTTGGAGCTGCCTCCATCGCCATCCTGTGGTTCGGGGCCAATCCGCTGTCGGCGTGGCTCGGCCTTGGTGCGATTGTTTTCTACGTTGTCATCTACACGATGATCCTCAAGCGCCGCACTGCACAGAACATCGTGTGGGGCGGCGCGGCCGGCTGCTTCCCGGTGCTGATCGCCTGGGCCGCCGTGACCAACACTGTGGAGTGGCCCGCCGTCGTGCTCTTCATGGTGATTTTCCTGTGGACTCCTCCGCACTACTGGCCGCTGTCCATGCGGTACGGCGAGGACTACCGCAACGCCAACGTCCCCATGCTGGGTGCCATCGCAGGTGCCAAGGTGGTTTCCGTGCAGGTGGTTCTCTACGCCTGGGCCATGGTTGCGTGTTCGCTGCTTTTGGTGCCCGTGGGCCGCGCCGGCTGGGTGTACACCATCGCCGCCGTCCTCGCGGGCGCCTGGTTCCTGTATGAATCACACGCCCTCTACAACCGGGCACAGGGCGGGGACGTCTCGAACAAGGGAGCCATGAAGGTCTTCCACGGCTCCATCAGCTACCTGACGCTCCTCTTCATTGCCCTCGCGGTGGACCCGTTCATCGGTTCCCCGATCATCGGCGGCTGACGGCCAGTCACACTCGCCCTCTACATCCCCGTCACCCCCAAACGCCCGCTCACCTATGGGGCCGTTTTCCCGAACGCCCGCTCACTGATAGCGCCAAAACGAAAGACCCTCTTTCACGTCGCATGACGTGAAAGAGGGTCTTTCCTTTGGCTTTCGCAGGGGCCATCAGCCGCCAGGTGCTAGAGCTTCGGGCTGAACCGGGCCACATCCGCCGCGTTCGTGGCGGCACTCATGAGCAGGGCGGCGCCCAACATGTGCGCGCCTACCAGGAGGGCAGGAATGCCGTTGTAGTACTGGGCAAAGCCAATGACCGCCTGCAGGACCGTCACGGCGAGCAGCAGCAGGGCAGCTGTGCGGAACAAGCCGGTGATGCCCTTGCGCAGGACGAAGTAGACGGCGAAGACGGCTCCCGCCGTGATGAGGTACGCGGGCACTGCGTGGATATGCGAGAAGAGGTCCCAGTCGAGATCGTTGCGCGGCGCGTTCGCGTCGCCTGCGTGGGGTCCGGCACCGGTCACCACGACGCCGAGGCACACGGCGACTGCCGAGAAGAACGCGACGGCGGTCATGACGGGGCTCATTGCGCCCGGAATCGGCGCCAACGTCAGCTTCATGAAGCGGCCGGTCCGTCCGTAGGCGCGGTTGACCAGGAGCGTGGAGAAGACAACCAGGGCCATCGAAACCAGGAAGTGCAGGCCGACAACCCAGGGGTTCAGATTCGACAGCACGGTGATGCCGCCGATGATGGCCTGGGCCGGAATGCTCGCGAGCAGGCCCACGGCGAGGAGGAAAAGGTCGCGGCGTTCCTTACGGAGGTTCCACAAGTACACCAGCATCAGGACGGCGACGGCGGCCAGGGCGAACGTCAACATGCGGTTGCCGAATTCGATGAAGCCGTGGATGCCCATCTCCGGCGTGTTCACCAGGGAACCGCTGGTGCAGCGCGGCCACGTGGGGCAGCCGAGCCCCGAGGATGTCAGCCGGACCGCGCCGCCGGTGACCACCAGGACCACCTGGCCGATCAGCGACAACATCGCCAGCCTGCGGACGGTGCTGTTGACCTCCGTGGGGAGCTTGGCGGTCAACTGCTGGATGGACTTCGGGAGGCGGGAAGCCGTGCTCACAGTTTTCTCAATTCTCGGTACTCAATTCACGCTGACGTTTTGGTTCCACAACGGGACGCTCAGTTCCATTTGAACCAGCGGACGGCGGCCGCGCCAGGAACGATGGTCCACAGCAACAGCACAAGAACGTAGGGCAGGGAGACGCTGCCATGGAAGAAAGCGTCCCTGAGCGACTGCCCCAGGGCTCCCGAGGGCAGGAAATGCACAATGTTCTGTGCCAGTTCCGGCAAACGCTCGGCAGGAACCACGATTCCGCCGAGGGCGCCCAGCAGAATCCAGAGCAGGTTCGTGATGGCGAGGGTTGCCTCCGGCCGCACTGTACCGGCAACCAGAAGCCCGAGCGCGGTGAAGGCGGCAGCGCCGAGAACCAAAAGCACCAGGCCCGGAAGCCAGCCTTCGGGACGCGGATGCCAGCCCAGCAACCCGGCCACGGCGCCGATCACCAGGACCTGGAGGACCAGGACGGCCAAGACGGCGATGATCTTTCCGGCGATGAGGCCGGTCCGGCCCAAGGGAGTGGTCGAGAGGAAGCGGAGCACGCCGTAGCGCCGGTCGAAGCCCGTGGCGATGCCTTGGCCCGTGAATGCCGTGGACATGGCGCACAATGCGAGGACGCCCGGCGTCGCGATGTCCACACGGCTGGCGCCCAAGCCATCGAGCAGCGGTGTGACGGCGAGTCCCACCAAGGCCAGCAAGGGCATGATCACAGCCAGGATCAGCTGCTCGCCGTTCCGGATCATGGTCAAGGTTTCGTAGCGCCCCTGCAGCAGGATCCTGCGCATCAAAGGTGCGGGTCCGGCGTGGGGTGTGCTGCGCGCGGGGATCGCAGTGGTCATCGGATGTCCCTTCCGGAAATGTCCAGGAATACGTCTTCCAAGCTGCGCGCCTCCAAGCGGAGGGACGCCGGCATAATGCCCTTTTCGGCCCACCAGGCCGTGAGTTTGGCCAGATGTTGCGGAGTCAGCGTGCCTGCGATCGCGTAGCTGCCTGCCCGGCTTTCCGTGATGGTGAGTTCGTCGCCGATGGCCGCGGCTATGTCGAGTCCGGCCGGGGCATCGAAGAACAGGGTGCGTTCGGTCACGCCGTCCATGGCCTCGTGGCCGTGGCTCAACAAGTCGGCGACGGTGCCCTCTGCGACGTTGTGACCGGCGTCGATGATGTAGACGTAGTCCGCAAGCCTCTGGGCGTCATCCATGAGGTGTGTGGTGAGGATGATGCCCATGCCGGCATCCCGCAGTTCGGCGATGAGCTCGAAGACGATTTGGCGGGACTGGGGATCGAGGCCCGCGCTGGGCTCGTCCAGGAACAGGACTTCGGGGTTGCCGATCAAGGCGGCCGCAAGCGAGAGCCGTTGCTTCTGGCCGCCCGACAGGCGGCGGACTCCGGTGCGGCTGAAAGTGTCGATGCCCAAGCGCTCCACGAGTCCATCCAGGGGCAGCGGGTTTTGGTACATGCCCGCAATGTGCCGAAGCAAGGGGATGGGCCGGGCCGACGGCGGGAGGCCGCCGTCCTGCAGCATCACGCCGACGCGCGAACGAAGGTTCGCGCCGGCCGTGTCGGGGTCTTCGCCAAGGAGCGCGATGCGGCCGCCGGTACGTTTTTGAAGGCCTTGCGCGCATTCGAGCGTTGTCGTCTTGCCCGCGCCGTTTGCACCGAGCAAGGCGGTGATCTGGCCGCGTTCTGCGAACATTGACAGGCCGCTGACTACCCGGAGCATCTTGCCGTCAAGGGAAGCCAGCGGGCCAACGTCCTTGATGAGTCCATCGATGGTGAGGACAGGGGATTCGGGGGATCGCACCAGAGTATTCTACGTGAAGTAGTAACGGTGCGGCGGGCAAGGTGCCGCAGGCCAGCCTTGCCTTACTGGATGCCCGGACTAAATTACGACATGATTGTGTTGTGTATTCCATGAGGAGTTCTGTTTCCGTGCCCGCAAGGCATAGCGCGGTCATGCCTGTGCCCGGTGGCACAGCTGCTGGCGCGGCTGACGCGGAAGACCGCACCCGCGACCGTGTACTCAACGCGGTGTTGGAGCACGGTCCCGTCAGCGCGGCTGAACTCGGCGACATGCTGGGTTTCACCCCCGCAGCCGTCCGCCGTCACCTGGATCACCTCCAGCGCGCCGGGGTCATTGAGGTAAAACGCGTCGCGAAGGCGGGTGCCGGCGCAGGCCGGCCGGCCCGTCGCTATGTCCTCAGCTCACAAGGGCAGTCGAAGCTCGGGGATGACTACCTGAACATTGCCAGTTCCGCGTTGCGGAAGCTCAGGGACCTCGCGGGCGAGGAAGCTGTCAGGGACTATGCGGTGGAGCGCTTCGCCGAAATGGAAGAGCGCTACGCACCCGAAGTGGACCTGGCGGGTTCCGACATTGCGGCCCGCGCTGTGGCACTGTCCAAGGCGCTGAGCAGGGACGGATATGTCGCGTCCGCTGCGTCTATTGAGACCAAGGCGCCGTTGCCCGCTTCCCTCTCGAGCGTCCAGCTGTGCCAAGGCCATTGCCCCATCCAGCAGCTCGCCGCGGAATTTCCCGTTTTTTGCGACACCGAGACCGAATTGTTTTCCCGTTTGGTCGGTGTCGACGTCCGCAGGCTTTCCACCCTCGCGCAGGGCGGACATGTCTGCACCACCCACATTCCAACCGGCAGGCCGGCCGCGAAGGAAGCCCTCGGGTTTCCGAAGCTGCGGGCCACGCCCCATGTCGAATCCAACAATCAGTAAGAAAGGCCGTGATGACGGGTCAATTAGCTGAAGGAACAGCAGAGAAAGCGCTAGCTGACGGTGCTGTGATCTCGGAGATTCTGGAGAAGAATCCCGAGCTGCACGGTATTGGCAACTACGAGTACGGATGGGCTGACAAGAACGACGTCGGCGCCAACGCACGCCGTGGTCTCAACGAAGAGGTAGTCCGCGACATTTCGGCTAAGAAGAACGAGCCGCAATGGATGCTGGATCTCCGCCTGAAGGGCTTGAAGTACTTCGACCGCAAGCCCATGCCCACCTGGGGTGCAGACCTCTCCGGCATCGACTTCGACAACATCAAGTACTTCGTGCGCTCCACGGAAAAGCAGGCTGCCACGTGGGAAGACCTCCCCGAGGACATCCGCAACACCTACGAGAAGCTGGGCATCCCGGAAGCCGAGCGCAGCCGCCTCGTGTCCGGCGTGGCCGCGCAGTACGAGTCCGAGGTCGTGTACCACCAGATCCGCGAGGACCTGGAAAAGCAGGGAGTCATCTTCCTGGACACCGACACCGCGCTGCGTGAGCACCCGGAGATCTTCCAGGAATACTTCGGCACCATCATTCCGGTGGGCGACAACAAGTTCGCTTCGCTGAACACGGCCGTATGGTCCGGCGGTTCCTTCGTGTACGTCCCCAAGGGGGTCCACGTGGACATCCCGCTGCAGGCCTACTTCCGCATCAACACCGAGAACATGGGCCAGTTCGAGCGCACCCTGATCATCGCGGACGAAGACTCCTACGTCCACTACATCGAAGGCTGCACCGCTCCGATCTACACTTCGGACTCGCTGCACTCGGCAGTGGTGGAAATCATCGTGAAGAAGGGCGCCCGCGTCCGTTACACGACCATCCAGAACTGGTCCACCAACGTGTACAACCTGGTCACCAAGCGCGCCATCTGCGAAGAAGGCGCCACCATGGAATGGATCGATGGCAACATCGGCTCCAAGGTGACCATGAAGTACCCGGCTGTCTACCTGGTCGGCGAGCACGCCAAGGGTGAGACCCTGTCCATCGCCTTCGCCGGCGAAGGCCAGCACCAGGACACCGGCTCGAAGATGGTCCACATCGCGCCGAACACCAAGAGCTCCATCATTTCCAAGTCCGTTGCCCGCGGCGGCGGCCGTGCAGCCTACCGAGGCCTGGTCCAGGTCCGCGAAGGCGCCAAGCACTCCGCCAACACGGTGCGTTGCGACGCCCTGCTGGTAGACACCATTTCCCGTTCCGACACCTATCCCTACATCGACATCCGCGAGGATGACGTGGTGATGGGTCACGAGGCCACCGTTTCCCGAGTCAGTGAGGAGCAGCTCTTCTATCTGATGTCACGCGGTATGCCCGAGGACGAGGCCATGGCCATGATCGTGCGCGGCTTCATTGAGCCGATTGCCCGTGAGTTGCCCATGGAATACGCCCTTGAACTCAACCGCCTGATTGAACTGCAGATGGAAGGATCCGTCGGTTAGCAATGACTGAAATCACTACTGAAAAGGCCCGCATCGGCGCGCCCTCGGCACAGCCATTTATTGACGGCTTCACCGAAGAAGGCGAGAACCTCTCGCCTGTCAACACCGGCACCAACACGTCTTCCACCTCGGAAAAGACCTCGGAACAGGCTCCTTCGGCCGGACCGCTTGCGGGCGCCTCGGCCAAGAGCCACTCCCACGGCGGCGGCGTTGGAATTCCGGACAGTTCGCGCGCAGGTCGACTGACCTCGTACAAGCTGGCCGACTTCAAACCCCTCACCGGACTGGAAGAAGACTGGCGCTTCACCCCGCTCAAGCGGCTTCGCGGCCTACACAACGAGGTCCTCTCCGGTTCGGCACCGTCGGTCGCCGTGACCGCCCCGGAAGGCGTCGTCGTCGAGACCGTGGGGCGGGACGACGTCCGCATCGGCTCCGCAGCCATCCCGGAGGACCGCGTGTCCGCCAACGCTTGGGAGAACTTCACCGAGGCCACCGTCATTACGGTGCCCGCGGAGCTCCAGCTCGACGGCGAAGTGTCCGTCCTGCTGACCGGCACCTCCACTGAAGCTTCCGCCCAGCACATCGTGCTCGTGGCAGGGCGCTTCTCCAAGTCCCGGATCGTCCTGGACCACCAGGGCAGCGCGATCGTTTCGGAGAACGTCGAAATCCTCGTCGAAGACGGTGCCGACCTGACGGTCATCTCGCTCCAGGAATGGAACGACGACGCTGTTCACGCCTCTTCTCAGCAGGCCAAGCTGGGCCGGGACGCCAAGTTCAAGCACATCGTGGTCAGCCTCGGCGGCGACGTCGTGCGCATGACTCCGTCCACGCGCTTCACGGCGCCGGGCGCGGAAGCCGAGATGTTCGGCCTGTACTTCGCCGACGCCGGCCAGCACCTCGAGCAGCGCTTGTTTGTTGACCACGCCGTGGCCAACTGCAAGTCCAACGTCCTCTACAAGGGCGCCCTGCAAGGCCGCAACGCGCACACCGTGTGGGTTGGCGACGTCCTGATCCGCAAGGAAGCAGAAGGCACCGACACCTACGAGGCCAACCGCAACCTGGTCCTCACTGACGGTGCACGCGCCGACTCGGTGCCGAACCTGGAAATCGAGACCGGTCTGATCGAGGGTGCCGGCCACGCCAGCGCCACCGGCCGCTTCGACGATGAGCACCTGTTCTACCTGATGGCACGCGGCATTCCGGAAGACGTCGCCCGCCGTTTGGTGGTCCGTGGCTTCCTCAACGAGATCATCCAGCAGATCAAGGTACCGGCACTCGAAGAGCGCCTCACCGAGGCTGTTGAGCGTGAACTCGCCGCGAGCGACAACTAATTCTAGCCAAGCAGGGAAAACAGACTATGAGCGATCAGCCACAAGGCGAACTGGTATGCAACGCCAACGAGATCCAGGTCAAGCAGGCGCTGCGCATCCTGATCGATGACTACCCCGTAGCCATCGTCAAGGACTCGATGGGGGAGATCCACGCCATCGGCGACACCTGCTCGCATGCCGACATTTCCCTTGCCGAGGGTGAAATCGAAGGCTGCGCGATCGAATGCTGGGGCCACGGCTCCCAGTTCGACCTCCGCACCGGACAGCCCTTGCAGCTCCCTGCCTATGACCCCGTCCCCGTCTTCGCCGTCACCCTCGACGGTGACGACGTCTACGTGGACGTGACCAACGTTGTGAACGGCGCGTCAGTACAGAACTACTGAGCGCCAAGTGCCTAAAGACTTACGAAAGAAAGAAGAGCATGTCTACTCTTGAGATCAAGGACCTGCACGTCAGCATCGAGACGGAGCAGGGTACCAAGGAGATCCTGAAGGGCGTCAGCCTGACCATCAAGACCGGCGAGACCCACGCAATCATGGGCCCCAACGGTTCGGGCAAGTCCACCCTGGCGTCCACCATTGCCGGCCACCCGCGCTACAACGTCACAAGGGGCACCATCACGCTCGACGGCGAAGACGTATTGGCCATGACCGTTGACCAGCGCGCCCGTGCAGGCGTCTTCCTGGCCATGCAGTACCCCGTAGAGGTTCCGGGCGTCACCATGACCAACTTCCTGCGCACCGCCAAGACGGCAATCGACGGCGAAGCTCCCGCCCTCCGCACCTGGACCAAGGATGTCAAGGCGGCCATGCAGCAGCTGCGCATCGACGCCGACTTCGCACAGCGCAACGTCAACGAGGGCTTCTCGGGCGGCGAGAAGAAGCGCGTGGAGATCCTCCAGCTCGAACTCTTCAAGCCGAAGTTCGCCGTGCTTGACGAGACCGACTCCGGCCTGGACGTCGACGCGCTCAAGGTCGTCTCCGAGGGCGTCAACCGCGCCCACGCCACGGGCAACATGGGTACTTTGCTCATCACCCACTACACCCGCATCCTGCGCTACATCAAGCCGGACTTCGTCCACGTGTTTGTTGATGGCCAGGTTGTCGAAGAGGGCGGCCCCGAATTGGCCGACCGCCTCGAAGAAGAAGGCTACGACCGTTACGCCACGGGCGCCGGCGCAGCCACCATCGCTGCTGCCGCAGCAGCACAGGCCTAGTTAGGACTCCCGCCATGACCGAAATCAACGCGGCTCGCACCAGCCTCGAGGACGTCGAGGAGGCGCTCAAGGATGTCATTGACCCGGAACTCGGTGTCAACGTGGTGGACCTTGGGCTGCTCTACGGTCTGAAATACTCGGAGGAGGACGGCGCCCTGCTCATCGACATGACGTTGACGACGGCGGCCTGTCCGCTGACGGATGTCCTCGAGGAGCAGGTCGGCCAGTCCCTCGACGGCATCGTCGACGACTGGCGCCTCAACTGGGTATGGATGCCGCCATGGGGTCCCGAGCGGATCACTGACGACGGCAAGGACCAGATGCGGGCCCTCGGCTTCAACATCTGAGTCCCCACCGCTTGCTTAAAGTACGACGACGGCCGGCCACCTTTCGCGAAAGGTGACCGGCCGTCGTCGTACCCGCACAGCGTCACAGAAGGCCGGGGAGCTGGCGCAGAGGCTAAAATTCGATGATGCCTTTTCTGGACAAACTTCAGCGCTGGGCCGATGACCGCCCCGACGACACCGCCGTCGTCGTCGGCGGCAAACGGCTCAACTGGGCTGACCTTCGGGACGCCGCAACGTTGCGCCTGGGCGAGACCCCCGCGACGACGATACTCGCCGAGCCCAATTCCCTGGACTTCGTGGTGGCATACACGGCGGCGGTGGCCGGCGAGCGGCGCTGCGCCGTGCTCGACCCGTTGTGGCCGCACGCCATGATCGATGAGGTCACCGGGAGGATGAGGCAAACCGGGCCCGCCACCGGCCTCCACCATGGCGAACGCGACCAGCTGACCGACGGCGATCCGGACACCACGTTCCTGATCGGGCTGACGTCCGGAACCACGTCCGTCCCCAAGGCCTTCACCCGTTCACGGCGTTCGTGGCAGGTCTCGTTCGACGCCTCCATCGAATTCTTCGGGCTGACGCCGGAGGACAGGACGCTTGCGCCCGGACCGCTGGCCGCGAGCTTGAACCTCTACGCCTTGTCCGAATGCTTGTATGCGGGGGCGGCTTTCCAAACCCTGGAGACCTTCGACGTCGGCGATGTCCACGCGGCCATCGCTTATGACGGGGTCACCCGCCTTGTCCTCGTGCCTACTATGCTGCGCCTCTTGAGTGAGCGCGGATTGACCGGGGGCGTGGACGCATCCGGTATTCGGAGCATTATTTGCGCAGGCTCGAAGCTGGACGCCCGTACCCTTGAGGCGGCCAGGCGGTGGGCGCCCAATGCGGCAATTTTCGAGTATTACGGTGCGTCCGAGCTCAGTTTCGTTTCCGGAACGCGCCTTGCCGCCGGGGAACCGCTCGACGCCGGCGGAACGGGAATCGGCCAACCGTTTCCCGGCGTCGAACTCAAGATCATGGACGACGACGGCGCGGAGCGGCCCGAAGGGGCAGACGGGAATATCTGTGTCCGCTCCGGCATGGTCAGCAACGGGTATCTGTGGGGCGACGACGGCCAAGCGCTGCGGTGCTTTGATGGTTGGTACACGGTGGGGGACCAGGGCTATGTGGACTCCGGTGTCCTCCACATCCTCGGCCGTCGGTCCGACATGATCATCACCTCCGGGAGGAACGTCTATCCCCACGAGGTGGAACTCGCCCTGGCATCGGTCCCCGGGGTCTCGGCGGCTGTAGCGGCCGGGATGTTGGACGAAGTGCGCGGCCAGAAAGTCGTCGCCGGAATCGTACCCGCCTATGGTTCGGTGACGGCAACCCAAGTGAAGACGGGACTGGACGGTTTGCTCGCCCGGGACAAGCGACCCCTGCGGTATTTCACCCTGTCCGAATTGCCCGTGACGGACCGCGGGAAGGTCAGCCGCCAAATGTTGCTCGACTGGATTGAGAACAACGATCCGCGGGCGAAACCCCTTGCCTAGCCGTGAGCGGGCCACGGGGCTGGACCCCTCGCGCCAGCCGGTGATCATCGCCGCCTTGCGTACACCAATTTGCCGGGCCAATGGGCAACTGAAGCCGCTTCGCGCCGAGGAACTCCTCGCTCCCGTGCTGCGCTCACTCCTGAAAGCCACCGGTGTTGCCGGCTCGGGCGTCAGCGACGTCGTCATCGGCAATGCGGTGGGCGGGGGCGGAAACCTGGCCAGATATGCCGCATTGCTCGCGGGACTGCCCGTGGGTGTTCCAGGGCTGACCGTGGACCGGCAGTGCGGTTCCGGACTCGACGCCATCGCCCTGGCCTCCCGGCTCGTGGCCGCGGGGGGTAACGGCGTCTTCCTCGCCGGGGGTGTGGAGAGCATCAGTACTGCTCCGTTGCGTGCCAGGCGAAATCCGGACCCCGACGGCGAGCCGGACTTCTACACCCGCGCCACCTTCGTGCCGCCCGGGTTCGGGGATCCGGACATGGGTGTGGCCGCTGAAAACGTAGCGCGGGAGTGTGGCGTCAGTCGCGAACAACAGGACGGGTTCGCCGTGCGGAGTCACGAGCGCGCCGTCGCTGCCCGTGCCGCCGGCGCATTCGCCTCCGAAATTGTTCCCTTGGAAGCCGGGGGCGTCGTAGTGCAGGCGGATGACGGACCCCGGGCATCCCTCAAGGCCGGAGTCATGGCCCGCTTTCCGTCGGCATTCGTACCGGGCGGCACTGTGACCGCCGGAAACTCGTGCTTCGACGCTGACGCGGCTTCCGCCGTCGTGATCACCTCACTCGAGCGCGCACGGCAACTTGGTGCCGCCGACGGATTGCTCGTCCTGGGCTGTGACACCGCGGGCGTGGACCCGGAATTGCTGGGGCTCGGAGCTTCGGTGGCGGCCAGACGGTTGCTGGCCGGGCTCGATCTTGAACCTGCGGAACTGGACCTCGTGGAATTCAACGAGGCATTCGCTTCGCAGACCCTCGCCTGCCTTGAGGCGCTGGGAGTGGAACCGGAACGGGCGAACGTCGACGGCGGTGCGCTGGCGTTGGGACACGCCTACGGTGCGTCGGGCGCTGTCCTGGTAACGCGGCTACTTGCCCAGGCCCGCAGGATTGCCGAAGATCAGCCCGGCCGGGAGAGCCTGGCACTGGCAATGATCAGCATCGCGGGTGGCATGGGCACGGCGGCAATGTTCCAGTACTCCCAGTTGCAGGGCAATTAGTCTTCCGCGTCGCCAAGACCGCGCGCGGCCAGGGCATCGCCGGTCTGGCGCGCATAGGCAACCGTGGTGATGAATACCGGCAGTACCAGGGCGCGGGGATTGCGTTCGAGGCCGCGCGCACGGGCTGAGTCACGGACATCGGAGAATGCGCCCGCGATGAACGGAAGGCTGCGTAGCATAATGGCGATGGTCAGCGCGAAACGCTCGGGGTCCGCCCCGAACCGCTTGAACGGCTTGGACAGGGCAACCACCCCGTCCAGCAACGCCTGCACCGGAGTCGTGACCGTCAATACCGACGCCGCAACGACGCAGACCAGCACATTGAGCACGATCCGCGCGGCTACGGGGCCGCCCAGTTGCCACCATTGGAAGGCGCCGATCACGGCGAGGATGGGCGTCACGAGCCAAACGGAACGCGCGAGACGTTTGAGCCCCGCGCCGCTGAGCAGGAAGAGCACGCACATCACCCCGAGGACGGCTGCCGAGACAAGCCAGTCGACAACGAGGAACGACGCCAGGCCGCAGCCGGCAACGAGCAGGAACTTGAGCCATAGGGGAGTGCGGTGCACGATCGAGTCGCCCGGCACATAATTCGGGATCAGGACCCCGTGGCCCCTCACGTCGCCTCGACCTTGCCTTGTGCGGGCTCAGCGGCGCACAGCGCGCGGTAGTGTTCGACGGCGTCGGCTGCTCCGCCGTCGAACACTATCCGTCCGCAATCCACCACCAGGGCACGATCCGCTTCGAGGGCGAGGTCGAGATCGTGGGTGGACATGATGATCTGTTGCTCCAGGCCCGCAAGGGTCCGCCTGAGCAGCTCCCGGTTGCGCAGGTCCAGCAATGTTGACGGCTCGTCGAGGACCAACACGCCGGGGTTTACCGCGAGGACTGCGGCCAGGGCGAGTAGTTGCCGTTCGCCGCCGGACAGCTCGTAAATGCTTTGGTCGGCAAGGTCGAGGAGCCCGAACCGTTCCAGGACGGCTTCCGCCCGGGCTGTACGCTCCTTGGAGTTCTTGATGGAACGCCGCAGTGATAGTTCGACGTCTTCCCGCCCGGTCGGCATGACCAATTGCGACAGGGGGTCGGTGAACACGAATCCCACCTGGCTGCGGACCTGGCGGACGTCAAGCAAGCTGTCGGCGCCGTTGACGCTGACGGTGCCTTCGCTGGGCGCCACCAAGCCGTTGAGCAAGCGCAGAAGGGTGGACTTTCCCGAGCCGTTGGCCCCGATGACTGCGATGCGTTGCTCCGTGAGTTCCAAGGAGACGTCCTGCAGCAAAGTCTTGGGCGCCGGGCTGCCATCGATGGCTACGCGCACCGCGACTTCGCTGAGAATGATGGTGTTCATGTACTGATTGTTCCCGCTTTACTTCACGCGGCGGACCAGGATGTCCGGGAAGGCCTTGTGGAGCGAGACGGCGATGATCGCAGCAAGGACGTTCTTGATGGTGTCGCCGGGGTAGTAGGGCAGGTCGGCCAGGAATGCCTTGGCGAAGTCGAACTTGCCATTGACCATGAAGCCAAGCACTCCGAGGCCGTGGATGAGGACGATGGTGCTGATCATGGCTGCGGCAAACAGGAAAACGGCGCGGTATTTGACGGTCTTGCGGATCACGATTGCCGCCAGCCAGCCGGTGGCGGCCGCCGCCAAGGGAAAGGCGATGATGTAGCCGGCCGACGGTGTCGCCAGGATACCGAGCCCGCTGCGACCTCCGCTGAAGATCGGCAGTCCCGCGAAACCAAGCAGGGTGTAAAGACCGACGGCGGCAAAGGCCCGTCCGCCGCCGAGCACAAGGCCCGTGAGGATGACGGTGAGGGTCTGCAGGGTGATCGGCACGCCGAGTGCGCCGACAGGAATGCCTGGAATCAGTGTTGAGGCGGCCACGAGGGCTGCGAATACCGCGATGAGGCCGATGTCCGTGGACGTCCAGCGGGTTTGGGGTGAAGTTTTTCGCGTGGATGCGGTTTCGGTGCTGCTCATCGTGAGTCCTATCTGGTGCCGGGGCAGAGGGAATCCCCTGAAACCGACACTACAGAGCGGCCTGACACTGCATTTTGTAGGGTGTCCACGAGCAACGCGCCCGGGCCTTGGGGCCAAGGTACAAAGAGCGGCGCTGTTGGTTGCCGGAGCCGCCTTGGCTAAGCCTCGACGTCCTCTGCTGTTGGGGTAAAGCCCGCGCGGTCAACCCTGCGGTGGTAGTGCATTCCAGCCAGTCCGCCCAGTGCCGCGGCGATGAGGGTCACTGCTGCCACGACCAGGGCGGCGATGATGCCGATGGTGCTCAGCTGTCCCTCATTCACCGGAATCCTCGGGAAACTGTTCACGGTGGCGAGGATATTGAACCGCGGTCCGGCGAACAAGCCCAGCAACGCGACCAGCACGGCGACAATAATTGCCCAAAACCAGACCATGAGCCCCTGCCTGATGCCGTTGAACCGGGCCATGCGTCCGGCAACGTAGCCGCCGCAATAATAGGAGAGGAACAGGATCACCAGAAGCGCGATGATCCCGGCAATGCCAACGGACTGCGATGATGCCAGGTTCGCTGCGTCACTGACGTTCGCGTTGTTCGCGAGTCCAACAGCGATCCCGGCGGCCGCCACGAGGGCGACCAGGAGCACGGCCATTCCCGTGGCGGTCAGCCAACCGAAGAAGGCCGAGCCGATCTTGATTCCGCCGAACTGCTCCTTTTCGCGGGCGATGACTGTCTCGCGGGTGGCGGCGTTTGGGTCTGATGCGGCGGGAACCACGGGGTAGCTGCTCGTCTCGTCGACGTAGCTGTTGTCAGTGTAGCCAGGGCCGGTTCCAGGTACATCTCCTACCCGGTCACGGCGTGGTTCGGTGTAAGGGACTTCATCCTGGCCGCGGTGGGCCCGGACGTGTTTGCCATCGGATCCTGTTGTGCTGCTCATCGAGAGCCTCCTTCGGAATCGTCCTACCTTCACCTAACCACGCACCGAAAATAGTAGCAAGGGTGCTTACTATTTCGGGGCGTTCCGCGCCCTGCCCTGGCGCTGGCGAGTGTGGGACCCCGTGGGCGGTAGAATCGTAAAGGCCGTTTGTTCGGCCCCTCCACTTCAGCCGCGCCTTGACTTCGGGTGCTGCGGGTGTTCCCCATTGAAAGGCATCCCCCGAATTGATTACCGTCCAGGAACTCGAACTGCGCGCCGGCGCCCGCCTGCTCATGGACCAGGTGAGCTTCCGCGTGGACAAGGGGGACAAAATCGGTCTGGTGGGCCGGAACGGTGCAGGCAAGACGACCCTCACCCGCGTCCTCGCCGGTGAGGGACTCCCCGCTGCCGGCAAGGTTGCCCGCAGTGGCGAGATTGGCTACTTGCCCCAGGATCCCCGGACCCCGGACATGGAACAGCTTGCACGCGACCGCATCCTTTCCGCCCGCGGCCTCGACGTGGTGGTGGGCAAGCTGAAGCAGGCGCAAGCGGACATGTCCAGCGAGGACGCCACGGTCCAGCGCAAGGCCATGAACCGCTACGACCGTTTGGAAGCCGAGTTCCTCGCGGGAGGCGGTTATGCGGCCGAGGCGGAAGCCGCAGCTATTTCCTCCAACCTGGCACTTCCCGAGCGTCTCCTGAACCAGCCGCTCAAGACACTCTCCGGCGGCCAGCGCCGCCGCGTGGAACTAGCCAGGATCCTCTACTCGGACGCCGAGACCCTCCTCCTGGACGAACCCACGAACCACCTCGATGCAGACTCCATCACGTGGCTCCGCGACTTCCTCAAGGGCCACCAGGGCGGGCTGATCGTGATCAGCCACGATGTGGAGCTCCTGGAAGCCACCGTCAACAAGGTCTACCACCTGGACGCCAACCGGGCGCAGATCGACTTCTACAACATGGGTTGGAAGCGCTACCTGCAGCAGCGGGAAACCGACGAGCGCGCCCGAAAGCGCGAACGCGCCAATGCCGAGAAGAAGGCCCAGGTCCTCATGGACCAGGCCAACAAGATGCGTGCCAAGGCCACCAAGGCCGTGGCCGCGCAGAACATGGCGAAGCGTGCCGAACGGCTGCTTGGCGGCCTGGAAGCAGTCCGCGAGAATGACCGCGTGGCAGCCTTGCGTTTCCCGGATCCTGCTCCGTGCGGCAAGACTCCGCTCACGGCAGAGGGTTTGAGCAAGTCGTACGGCTCACTGGAAATCTTCACCGACGTGGACCTGGCAATCGACCGTGGCTCCAAAGTGGTCATCCTGGGCCTCAACGGTGCCGGCAAGACCACCCTCCTGCGGATGCTCGCGGGGGTGGACAAGCCGGACACCGGCGATATCGTCCCGGGCCACGGGCTCAAAGTGGGCTACTACGCTCAGGAACACGAAACCCTGGACCACGACCGCACGGTCCTGGAGAACATGCGTTCATCGGCTCCGGACATGAAGGACGCAGAGGTCCGCGGGATCCTCGGGTCGTTCCTGTTCTCGGGTGACGACGTCGACAAGCCGGCAGGTGTGCTTTCCGGCGGTGAGAAGACGCGGCTGGCCCTCGCCACGATCGTGGCCTCAAGTGCCAACGTGCTGCTACTCGACGAACCCACCAACAACCTCGACCCGGCCAGCCGCGCCGAGATCCTGGGCGCACTGCGAAACTATTCCGGCGCCGTCGTGCTCGTCAGCCACGATGAGGGCGCCGTGCAGGCCCTGAACCCGGAACGTGTTGTCCTGCTTCCGGACGGGGTCGAAGACCACTGGAACGAAGACTACCTGGACCTCATCACGCTCGCTTAGGGCTGAGGGTCAGGGCATTTCCCACGGCACGGAGGCAAGCGGGCGGCCCAGTTCAATGTAGCTTTTCAGATTGGACAGGACCGCCGACCAGCCGCGGCCTGCGATCGCCAACTGTTCGTCGTCGGCGATGTTCCTGTGATGGACCGTGAGCCTTGCAATGCCGTCGTGCGACTCGATGGTGAACGTGACAACGTCGGGCTTCACCACCGCCGGAACCGCGGGATCCTCCCACGTGTTCACCAGGCGCGCCGGGGGTGTTGCTTCCAGGATAGTTCCCACGACGTCGGCGGTTCCGGAGCCGTCCGTGCGCTGGTGTTCCCATCGTGAACCTGCCTTCCAATCCGAGACATTGGCATGGCCCCAGTATTCAGCGCTTTGGGCTGCGTCCGTGAGCGCCGTCCAAATCTGGTCCGCGGTTCCTTCGATGTACGTGACGTAGGTGTATTCAGCCATGCTCAACAGCCTAGCCCCAGGCCGCAACGGAACGACGGCTCCGCCGGATCAATAGCCCGGCGGATCAATGACCCGACGGACCACCGGATCAGCGGACCTTGAGGGGCTGGGCGGCCGTAATCCGCTGGAGTTCGCTGTAACTGATGGAGAACATCGAGTTATGGTCACCCGCGCCCGCCCAGAGCAGTGGATGCTCCTGGAGCGAGATGTCGAGGATGGTTCGTAGGGGCCGCGGGTGTCCAAGGGGAGCCACGCCGCCTACGGCCTGGCCGGTGTGCTCCAAGACGAAGTCCGGGCTGGCCCGGCGGATCCTGGCTGTCCCCAGGGAATCCGCGACCAAGGCGGTGTCCACCTTCGCGGCCCCGCTCGCGAGAATCAACAGGGGAGTGCCGTCGAGTTCGAAGACGAGGCTGTTGGCGATGGCCGCAATGTCGCAACCCAGCAAGGATGCTGCCGCAGCGGCGGTGGGGACATCGTCGTCGAAGGTGAGCACCGTGTCCTGGGCGCCCGCCGCGGTCAGGGCGGACTTCACGTTCAGCACGGAGGCCGGGATCGTTTCAGTAGCCTTGCGCATCCAGGATGGCGTCTTCCTCTTCTTCGGCCGTTGGCCGCTTTGATTTCCGTGGCGCGGGTGCCTTCGGACGAGGCATCGCGCTGATTTCTTCTTCCTCGTCCTCGGCATCAATCCGGGCATTGCGGGCCTGTTGCCTGGCCGCGTAGCCGAAACCAACGAACATCAGCACGCCGAACGCGAACCACTGCAAGGAGTAGGAAAGGTGGGTGCCCTCGTCGGTGGCCGGCTTGGCGAACGGCGCGGGCATCACCTGGACTGCGGGCGATTCCGTGGCGAGCTGCCCGTAGGCCCCGGTCATGATGGGATAGCCAAGTTCCGTGGCATATGAAGGGAGGTCGATCGATGCCAGCTGGCCGTCCACGGCGCCGCGGCCCAGATCCGGTTCAGAGGCCTTCAAGCGGGCGACGACGGTAACCTCGCCGGCCGGCGGGGCCGGGATGCTGTCAGGGTGCCCGGGTGTCTTGTTTCCGATGGGCAACCATCCGCGGTCAATTACCACGGCGTCGCCACTCGACAATCGGAACGGGACCACTACTTCATACCCGGGCTGGCCGTTGAGGGGACGGTTACGGACGACTCGTTGGCCCGCAACGTCATACCTTCCGTGGAGCTCAACTTGTGCCCATTCCCGTTCGGGGTCCAGGGACTGGAATTCCGCCTTGGCGGCGGAGAAGGGAAGGGGAGCGGCCGAGTAGTTGGTGACAACGCGGTTGATCTCGGCCAACGTCTCGGCCCTGCGGTCCATTTGCCAGCGACCCAGCAAGACGCAGCCGGTGGCGAAGATCACGGCCAAGACGAAGTAGCCCAGCCACTTGCTGGAAAAGAGAAAGCGGTACATTCAGATGGCCTCGCCTGGGTCAGTGGTCATCGCGAACGGGATGGTCTCTTTCCAGAGGCCGCGGGTCTGCAAGTAGTCCTCCAACCATTCCCGGTGTTCCTCGCAGGACAGCCATACTTTGCGGCGCTCGGGAGTGTGGATGCGGGGATTGTTCCACAGGAGCTGCCACGTCGCCTCGGCGCGGCACGCCTTGCGTGAGCAGACGGCCGGATGCGTCCCGCCCCGGCCCGCGTGCTCTTCATTCTCCAGCCCAAGGCCGCCCATAGTGAAGATATTCATGAAGCCGCCTGTTCTTCCCCGCCGAGCGGAAATCGCTGCTTGCTGGCACCGGTGTTGTCGGCTGGTTCCGGACCGGAAGCGTCCTGGACGGTGGCGTCGTCGCCGTCGTCGATGAGTTCGCCTTCCAGGACGGTGACGGGCGCCGCCGACGGCGCCCCTTCTTCAGCCGGTCCCGCTTCCAGCTCGACGGCCGGGACGTAGTCCAGCAAGGCGTCGCTGTGGACTTCGGCCTTGTCGCTGCCATTGGCGATCACTACGGCAATCCAGGGCAGGAACACGGCCCCTGCGACAGCGATGATCTTGAACCAGCCGTCGACCACGAAAATGAGGATGAGGCACACCAAGCGGATACCCATTGCCAAGGCGTACTTGATCATTCGTTCGCGCATGTCGTCCGAGTGGGCGGCGGCGGCGTCGGTAATGCTATGCACCACGGGGTCACCTGATACGGCGTCCGGGTCCCCGGGCGCCTGCAGGGGACTGCTATCTCTTGTCACGGCTGATTCATCACGCTCCAACGGCTTCCCTCAATTCTCTCACCCTTGAACGGGCCTCCCAAACCGCGCCAGGTGCAGCTACCCGCGGCCGGGGCCTCGCGGCGGCTAAGATCGATGCAGGAAATCACCCACTTTCAAGCGGCACAGTCCTGCCGCGGAACTCTGGAGAGCAGCATGTCTGAAGCAGTATCAACCGCCCGCAGCGTCCTCATTACGGGCGGAAACCGCGGCATCGGCCTGGCTATCGCAGAGGCATTCCTCGCCAACGGCGACAAGGTCGCCGTGACCTACCGCAGCGAAACCCCCCTTCCCGAGGGCATCCTTGGCGTCAAGGCCGATGTGACGGACGAGGCCTCCCTCGACGCAGCGTTCAAGGAAGTCGAAGCCGCCCATGGACCCGTGGAGGTTTTGGTAGCCAACGCCGGGATCACCAAGGACACTCTCCTTTTGCGCATGAGCGAGGACGACTTCACGTCCGTCATCGACACCAACCTCACGGGCGCCTTCCGGGTGATCAAGCGTGCCTCCAAAGGCATGATCCGCCTGCGCAAGGGCCGGGTTGTGCTGATCTCTTCCGTGTCGGGTCTCTACGGCGCACCGGGACAGATCAATTACTCGGCCTCGAAGGCGGGCATGGTGGGCATCGCCCGTTCCCTCACCCGCGAACTTGGTAGCAGGGGCATCACGGCGAACGTGGTGGCACCGGGGTTCATCAACACGGACATGACCGCCGAGCTTCCCGAAGACACCCAGAAGGCCTACTTGGCGAGTGTTCCGGCCGGCCGCTTTGCCGAAGCCTCCGAGGTGGCCAACGTGGTCCGCTGGATTGCCAGTGACGAAGCCGCATACATTTCCGGTGCCGTCATCCCCGTGGACGGCGGCCTGGGCATGGGCCACTAGATCACCAATCCCGCTGGCATGATTGACTCGGAATTAATAGAAGTTGGATGTTTTCAACAAGTTGGACGTTTTGAATAAAGGAGCACGAATGGGACTGCTGGACAACAAGACGGCAATCGTCACCGGTTCTTCGCGCGGCATCGGCGCTGAAGTAGCCAAGATCCTGGCTGGCGAGGGCGCTGCCGTGGTCGTCAACTACCGCCAGAAGGCCCCCCGGGCCAACAAGGTAGTCGGCGAGATCCAGGCGGCCGGCGGCCGTGCCGTAGCCGTTGGCGCGGACCTGACCACGCAGGAAGGCGTCCAGGCGCTGGCCAGCGCCGCCATGGAGGAATTCGGTTCGCTGAACGTCCTCGTGCTCAACGCTTCCGGCGGCATGGAGTCCGGCATGGAAGAGGACTACGCCCTCAAGCTGAACCGCGACGCCCAGATCAACATGCTCAACGCCGCAGTTCCGCTGATGCCGGAAGGTTCCCGCGTGGTGTTCGTCACGAGCCACCAGGCGCACTTCGTCGAGACCGTTCCCACGATGCCCGAGTACGAGCCCGTTGCCCGGAGCAAGCGCGCCGGCGAAGACGCATTGCGTGAACTTCTGCCGAACCTTAGCGACAAGGGCATCTCCCTCGTGGTGGTTTCCGGCGACATGATCGAGGGCACCGTGACGGCCACCCTGCTGGACCGCTCGAACCCTGGCGCCATCGAGGCCCGCCGGGCCGAGGCCGGCAAGCTGTACTCGGTGGAGGAGTTCGCAGCCGAGGTGGCGAAGATGGCCACGGCCGACGTCGAGAGCGGCCACACCGAGTACGTCGGCGGCGCCGATTACTTCGGCAAGAGCGCCTGATCACCTCTTAGCGCATAAAGAAGCGGCCCGGGACTGTCTGAATGACACTGTCCCGGGCCGCTTCGTCGTTGCGCGTGAATTTCCGCCTAAACGCCGGCGATATGCCGGACCGCGTCCAGGTACGGCATGTTGATGGCGGCATCGGCTACCGCCCGGACGGCAGGCTTGGCGTTGAACGCCACACCGATGCCCGCAGCGCCCAGCATGTCCAGGTCATTGGCACCGTCGCCCACTGCGATGGTGTGCTCCAGGTCGATTCCCTCGGCGGCTGCCCACTCGCGAAGGTACTTCTCCTTGGCGGCGCGGTCGATCACGTCGCCAAGGACCTTGCCCGTCAGGAAGCCGTCAACGATTTCAAGTTCATTTGCGATCCAGTAGTCCAGGCCGAGTTCCTCAGCGATGGGCCGAAGGATCTGGTTGAAGCCACCGGATACCACCGCCACCGCATGGCCGGCGGCCTTGAACGCGGCCACGAGTTCCGCGGCCCCCTCGCTCAGGCGCACCTCAGCGCGGACGGCGTCGACGACGGCGGCCGGCAGGCCTGCGAGGACCGCCACCCGGGCGTGGAGGCTTTGCGCGAAGTCCAGTTCGCCGCGCATCGCAGCCTCGGTCACGGCGGCTACTTCCTCGCGTTTGCCGGCGTGCGCGGCAAGTAGTTCGATCACTTCCTGCTGGATCAAGGTGGAGTCCACATCCATGATCAGCAGCTTGCGCGAAGCATCACGCAGCGCGTCGGCGACAATCGCGGTGTCCATGCCCGGTGCGGAGGCCTCGGCGACCCTGCGCCGGAGGCCTGACAAGTCGGTGTCAGTAGCCCCGTCAACGGCCAGGCCCATGGTATAGACCCCGAAGCGCTCGTCGCCCGAACGCGACTCCGACGTGAAGGTAGCCCCCGATCCGGACAAGACCTTGCGCAGGTGTTCAAGCTCCGAAAGGGACAAATTCACGCCATAGCTGACCGCGGTCAAGTTCGAACTCATGGCTGCAATCTTAGCGAGCGGGGAACCGCCGCCCGAACTCGTGCTTCATCCACGTCGTCGCGCAGACCATGTGACCGGAGTTCCAGTTATCTATCGCCCCTATTTTTGTCCTAGTGTCTACTCCTATGAGTGATGTTCTTGAATTGGCTTCCGTCAGCGTTGTCCGAGGTACCAAGACCCTGCTGGACAAGGTTGACTGGCAGGTCAATGAAGGCGAACGCTGGGTCATCCTCGGTCCCAACGGTGCCGGAAAGACCACTCTGCTCCAGATCGCCGCAGCCCGGATGCATCCCACCAGCGGGAAGGCCGGGATCCTGGACGAGACGCTAGGCCGGGTGGACGTGTTCGAGCTCCGTCCGCGGATCGGCCTTTCCTCGGCGGCCCTGGCTACCCAGATCCCGGAACAGGAAAACGTGTTGAACGTCGTGGTCACCGCAGCCTACGGTGTGACCGGCCGCTGGCGTGAGGGATACGAGCGCGACGACGAGCGCCGGGCCTTCGGCCTTCTCAACGAATGGGGCATGGGTCCGCTGCTGAACCGCTCCTTCTCCTCGCTTTCCGAAGGCGAGCGCAAGCGCGTGCAGATCGCCCGGGCCCTCATGACCGACCCGGAGCTGCTCCTCCTCGACGAGCCGGCCGCCGGCCTGGACCTCGGCGGACGCGAAGAGCTCGTCCACAAACTCGGTGAACTCGCCCGTGACGAGGACGCCCCCGCCATGGTCCTCGTGACGCACCACCTTGAAGAAGTTCCTCCGGGATTCACCCACGCCATGCTGCTTCGCGACGGCGGGGTGGTTGCCGCAGGACCCATCGAGGAAGTCCTGACCGCGGAACACCTCAGCAACACCTTCGGCCTGCCCCTGGATGTGACCGAAAACTCCGGCCGCTACACGGCCACCGCCCGCCGCTAGGCCGGGGCAGCGAGAAGCAGTGGAGATCCTTAGCGGCATCCTGATCTTTTTCGCGGGTTTGTGGGCCGGAACCATCAACAGCGTTGTCGGCTCCGGCACCCTGGTGACGTTCCCGGTCCTCATCGCCCTGGGCTACGCGCCCGTCACGGCGACCATCAGCAACGCCATGGGGCTTGTGGCCGGCAACGTGACAGGGGCCTGGGGCTACCGACACGAACTCAGGGGCAGGGGCCGGCAACTGCTCAGGCTCTTGCCGGCGTCGCTGCTTGGCGGCATCACGGGTGCTTGGCTGCTGCTGCACCTTCCGGAAAAGGTCTTCTACTACGCCGCTCCCGTCCTGATCGTGGTCGCGCTGCTCATGGTGCTCTTCCAGCCGAAACTCCAACGGTGGGTCCAGGACCGGGCCGGCAACCCGGAGCACGCCATCCACGACAAGCGGCACACCGTGATCCTGGTGGTGTTGGTGTACCTCGCGGGGGTCTATGGCGGTTATTTCGTGGCGGCCCAGGGCATCCTGCTGGTCGGCATTCTGGGTGTCTTCATGACCGGCACCATCCAGAACGCCAACGCGATGAAGAACATCCTGGTGCTGGCCGTCAACGTAGTGGCAGCCTGCTCCTACCTCTTGTTTGCCTTTGGCCGGATCGAATGGCCGGTGGTGGCAGTCATCGCGGTCAGTTCGTTGATCGGCGGTCTGGTGGGCTCCAAAGTGGGACGGCGTTTGAAGCCCCTCGCGCTGCGCATCGTGATCTTCGCGCTCGGCATCGTGGCACTCGGCTTCATGATCGCCAACTTGCTGAAATAGGAACCCCCCGTGACTTTTCACTATCTCGAAACGGCAGACGACCCGCGCGTTGCCGACTACACACAACTGACGGATGTCCATCTCCGCAAGCTCCGCGAGCCCGCGGAGGGCATGTACATCGCAGAGTCGTCACGGGTCCTGCGACGCGCCCTCGCGGCCGGGCACCAACCCCGTTCCTTCTTCCTGGCGGAGAAATGGTTGGAAGACCTCGACGACGTCTTCCAACAGTTCCCGGAGGTCCCGGTCTACATCGGCAAAGCTTCGCTGCTTGAGGAAATCACCGGATTCCACCTGCACCGCGGTGCCATGGCAGCCATGCACCGGCCCGCACCGGTGCCCCTCGAGGAACTTCTCGCCGATTGCGTTCGTGCACGAGGGCGATCAAGGATCGCAGTGCTTGAGGACCTTACCGACCATACAAATGTCGGAGCCGTGTTCAGGTCAGCCGCGGCCATCGGCGTCGACGCCGTGCTGGTGTCACCTCAGTGTGCCGATCCGTTGTACCGGCGCTCGATCAGGGTCAGCATGGGCACAGTTTTTCAGGTGCCGTGGACAAGGGTCGACCCGTGGCCAGCTAGCATCGAACAGCTGAAAGAGGCGGGCTACTTCGTGGCAGGCATGTCCCTGGGGGAGGGAGCCATCACTCTGGATGAGTTGGTGGCCCAGGATCATCAAAACCTGGTGCTGGTTTTCGGAACCGAAGGCGACGGGCTGAAGCCCGAGACAGATCAACTACTTAATGCCCGCGTGACGATTCCGATGATGAACGGCGTCGACTCGCTGAACGTTGCTGCGTCGTCGGCTGTCGCCTTCTACGCGACGAGGTAACGAATGGCACGAAGGAAGATCTGAGACGGGTCAGGGTGCCCAGACATGCATCTGCTGCACGTCGATGCTGTCCATACCGAGCCGTGCGAGGCTCGCCTCGGTGCACTCGCGGAGATAGCCCTTGGGGAAGGCCTTCGAGACCGGCGTATCGGCCGCCGCGGGCCATTGCCTGTTCTTCGGCGAGGCCTTGGTCGCGACGACCACCGGCTCCTGCCGATCGGTGAGCACCTTCCCGATCAGCTGCTCGCTGTGTCCGTCGCCATATCCCATGGCAGCCCTGACGCGTCCTGACCGGGTCATTCGCTTGCTCGAGTCATCGCCGCAGGGGATCGTCTTTGCGCCGTGCCGCCTGCTTCAGCTCGGCGATCCGCAGCCGAAGGAAAACAATGACGAGGACCCGGGCGTACACCGCCAGCCCAGCCAGCACGAACGTGACGATCGCGTACAGAACCCCAATAACACTGACGGCTGGACTTAAATTCACTGGTTCCCCCCAATAAGCGTTAGCCCTAGGCTACGCGGGCGGGAACAGTTATCAGATCAGGTGGACGCCGCCCTCTGGCGTCACGTCGCTGTCACAGATCGGGCGCGGGCGGTGTCTTCATGTCGTAGACCCAGAACAGACCCGCAGGAGGAGTCATGACCAGCAGGATCCCGGCCGCAGAGATCACCGGTTTCTACGGCGCACTCATCAAGAAGTTCAGCGCGAAGATGTTTGGCAAAGTCCCGAAATCGCTGGGGGTCATGTGGCACAACCAGCCCGTTCTCAAGGCATCCATGGGCTTCGGACAGAAGCTGCAGAAGTGGAACAGCTGTGACGGGTCGCTGAAGTCCTATGCGCACATGGCCGTGGCCTCACTCATCGGTTGTACGTGGTGCCTGGACTACAACTACTTCATGGCCCACAACCACGGCCTCGACCTGGAAAAGGCACAGCAGATCCCGCGCTGGCGTGATTCCGGGGTCTTCACGCCCCTGGAGCGGGACGTGCTGGAATATGCCGAAGCGATGAGTACGACCCCCGTAACGGTCACTGACGAGCTCGCTGCCCGGCTGCTGGAGCAGCTCGGCTCACCGGGCCTGGTTGAGCTGACCAGCGTTATCGGCTTTGCCAACCTCACGACCCGCGGCAACGTCGCCCTGGGCATTGAGTCCGAGGGTTTCGCGGATGCCTGTGGCTTGAAGCCGCTCGCGGCACGAAGCGGCGCGCGGTAGCGTGGCGGGCATGAGCAGCTCCGGCGCCGCCGACAGCTTGGACCTTTTCGTCACTCATCGCAGCCTGCTCTTCACCGTCGCCTACGAAATGCTCGGCTCCGCCGCCGATGCCGAGGACGTGGTGCAGGAGGCCTGGCTGCGGTGGTCTGACCTGGGCGCCGGAGCCCGCGCGGAGGTGCGTGACCCGCGGGCCTATTTCGTCCGTATCGTCACCCGCCAGGCGCTCAACCGCCTCCGCACGCTGTCACGACGGCGGGAGGATTACGTCGGGGAATGGCTGCCCGAGCCCCTGCTCACCGTGCCGGATGTCGCCGAGGACGTGGAACTGGCCGAAAGCGTCTCGATCGCCATGCTCACGGTTCTCGAATCCCTCACCCCTGTGGAGCGGGCGGTCTTCGTACTACGGGAGGTTTTCGACGTGCCCTACGAGGAGATTGCCGAGGCCGTGGGTAAGTCAGCGGCCGCCGTGCGCCAGATCGTCAGCCGTGCGCGCTCTCATGTGGCCGCCCGCCGCCCCCGCATGCGCGTGGACCGCAGCGAGCAGCAGGAAGTCGTCGAACGGTTCCTGGCGGCGGTCACCACCGGGGATGTGCAGGGCTTGATGGATGTGTTGGCGCCGGACGTCGTACTCATCGCCGACGGCGGCGGCCTCGCGCAGGCGGTTCGGGTGCCGGTGTACGGTGCGAAGAAGGTGACAAATCTGCTGCGGTCCTTCCCAGAGGCCGCGCTCAACCCGAAAATCGCTCTGCTTTGGCTCAACGGCGGCCTCGGCATCCGGATCGACGACGAAGCAGGCGGTCCGTCGCTTATCAGCCTGGTGGTGGAGGACGGCAGGATCGCGCGGATCTTCGCCATGCGTAACCCGGACAAGCTGGGCCACTTGGAGGAGGAGACCCAGTTGGTGCGCTAGCCGCTCCGACCCTCCATTGCGATCTCGGCGCAAGTCGGCGTGGCCTCGTACAGCTGAAGTGGGATCCACCGCTCCACATGCGGACTTCTGAGACAAAGTGCAGCATGATTCTTTGGCTGTGGTCTGCTGTCTCTTCGCCAACTCGAGCCCGCGATTCCGACCCGTCGAACACTAGACGGGCGAGCCAAGCAACAGCCGGCGCTCTGCCCCGGTCGGGCACGCCTGCGGCGCGAAGGGTCTGAGCGTCGTTATCCGGCTCATCCGATAGGTGGACCAGGCAAAACCGAATCGGCGCACAATCTAGTCCCCGAGGATGACGTTTCCGTCGACGCCGCAAAATAAAGTGAAAGACGGCTATCACCTTTGGCGTTGCTGATTCCAAGTCAATCAGAGGTTAGGGGACAACTTGATGAATGCACTGAAGAAGTTGCTCACGGGAACCGCGGCAGCGGCAGCTTCCGCAGACTTCTCCATGTCGATCCCGGACGGGTACGTCGCAGAACTCACCAACGACGGCGGCGTGCAGCTCCGCAACCAGTCCGCCCGCATCGTGATTCCATTCATCAGTGCCCCATGGGCAACTCGACTCCAACGGCAAGAAGCTCCCGACGTCGTATACCGTCAACGGGCCCAAAATCATCCAGCACGTCAACACCAACGGTGCTGCCTATCCAATCGTCGCGGATCCCTCGATCCAGTGGATTCCATACCCGGTCGTCGCCATGTACGGCTGGGAGGCTGACACCATCCGCAACATCGGAAACGTCTGGCAGTCCAGCTCAGGGCTTCTCCTATGGGGTTGCTACGGATTCGGGATTTGGAATCCTGGAGCCGGGGCCATACCCGTGCCAGCCCGCGACTGCGCATAACGCACGAGGAGAAACATGCTTGTTCCGGTACATCTATAGTGCTGTATTCGTCTTCGCAATGTTCTGGGCGATCTTTCTCGAAGACCTCCCTGTCTTCGGGCGGCTCGTCTTCCCGCTCTTTGTGCTCATTCCTCTGATACTCAACGAAATACAGATCCAGAAGACGCGGAAGCTGAAAGCAGAACTCCGCTCACGCGAGGCAGAGTCCCTGCCGAACGACGTCCACCACGACTACAGGGAAGCAAACTAGCCAGGACACTTGCAGGCACTCCTGACAGGCGCGGCCAATGAGGAGACCGCCCCCGTGGCTGACCTCGGTTCGTTTGGCCCTGCGGTTTCCGCTATGATTGGTTGTTGGCCCGACCGCTGAAATTTGCAAATGGAAGCAACGGACCACCTCCATTCATACCTGGCAACTGGCAAAATCCAGCTGCGTGAACAAAGGTCCCATTATGAAGTCTGATATCCACCCGAAGTACGAAGCTGTTGTATTCAACGACCTGGCTTCCGGCGTCAAGTTCCTGACCAAGTCCACCGTGTCTTCTTCCAAGACCATCGAGTGGGAAGACGGCAACACCTACCCGGTCATCGACGTCGAAATCTCCTCGGAGTCCCACCCGTTCTACACGGGCAAGCAGCGCATTATGGACTCTGCAGGCCGCGTCGAGCGCTTCAACGCTCGCTTCAAGGGCTTCGGCGGCAAGAAGTAATCAACTTCACCTCCAAGCTTCTGTGAAAGCCCGCACCCGCCGTATCTTCGGTGGCTGCGGGCTTTTGCGTTTTCCGGCAGGATGGAAGCCATGACTTCCAGCATGGCTTTCGAGCAACCCGATCCCCTGCTCCACGGCGAATACAAGGTCCCCGGCGGAAAGCTCGTGGTGGTCGACCTCGACGTCGTGGATGGGCAGTTCGCGCACGTCTCGCTCAGCGGAGACTTCTTCCTGGAACCGGACGAGGCCCTGCAGGACATTAACCGGGCGCTCACGGGCCTTCCGGAAAGTTCGACGCCGGCAGAGATTTCCGCTGCCGTCTCCGCCGCATTGCCCGCGGACGCTGTCCTGTTCGGCTTCTCTGCCGACGCCGTCGCCGTCGCTGTCCGCAGGGCGCTGTCCAAGGCGAGCGGGTGGGCGGACCACCAGTGGGAGGTCATCCCGCCGTCGGTCCTTCCCACCCACCTCAATGTAGCGCTGGACGAGGTCCTCACCGAACAGGTCGGGGCCGGGCTACGCAAGCCCACCCTGCGCTTCTGGGACTGGGAAGAGCCGTCGGTGGTAATCGGCAGCTTCCAGTCTTACCGCAACGAGGTGGATCCCGACGGCGTTGCCCGCCACGGCATCACGGTTGTCCGCCGCATCAGCGGCGGGGGAGCGATGTTCATGGAAGCGGGGAACTGCATCACCTATTCGCTCTATGTGCCACAGAGCCTCGTCGATGGCATCAGCTTCGCCGACTCCTACGCGTTCCTGGACGCGTGGGTCATGGCTGCCCTGGAAAAACTGGGCATTACCGCGTTCTACGTCCCGCTCAATGACATCGCCACCGAGCAGGGAAAGATCGGCGGTGCCGCACAAAAGCGCCTCGCCAACGGCGGCATGCTGCACCATGTCACCATGAGCTACGACATCGACGCCGACAAGATGGTGGAGGTTCTGCGCATCGGCAAGGAAAAGCTTTCCGACAAAGGCACCCGCAGCGCAAAGAAGCGCGTGGATCCACTCCGTCGGCAAACCGGCCTGGCGCGGACGGACATCATCAAAGCCATGCAGGAAGTCTTCACCGAGCGCTACGGCGCCACGGAGTCCCGCATCACCGACGCTGAATTGGCGATAGCCCGGGAGCGGGTGCAGTCAAAGTTCGGTACTGAAGAATGGCTGCACCGTGTCCCTTAACTGCACCGTGTTCCTCAACTGCGGGTGTTCCCTCGTTAACCGGCCCGGTACGCGTCCACTGCCTGTTCCAGGACCGGACCGTAGAGCGGCCATGAATCGGCGGGAGCCGCCACGATGAGGACGCTGATGCCCTTACTCCCCGCTACGAGGCAAGCCATTTCCCGGTATTGGTTGTTGCCGACGCGGGTCACGTAGCTGTCCTCGACACAGGATCCCGTACCGCCAAGGAAAGCCATTCCGGATCGCTCGGCGATTTTGGTGGGCGACGAGGAGTTCTCGTCCGCCAAGTGATCGATCCTGAAGGTGCTCCAATTGTCCAGCGACTCGCTGCCCTGCCGGGGCGTGGCGTTGAAGTAGATCCGAAGTTCACCCGTTGGGGACGAGACAGCCGCGGACACGCTGCCCGGGTCGCTTTCCGCAGGACTCGCATCGGCAGGGACCGAAAGGACCCCGGTGCCATCCGGGAGGTCCATGGTTCTCCAGCCTGCCGGGGCCGGTGCCGCCGTGAACCACCCGAACGGCGCTTCCGCAGACTGCTCGGGGCGGGAACCCGGGCTTTGACCAGCGGAACTGCAAGCTGCGACGGCGATTATCGCAGCAGCCGTGCCCAAGGAGAGCCCGGCGGACAGTGCCGGTTTATTGCGAGGCGGCGTGCTAGCGGTTTCCATCGCCGTCGTCCGGTCCGCCGTTATCGTCGCCGTCGCGGTCGCCGCCATTGGGGTGCTGCGGGGTCGGCGGCGCCATGTGCGGTGGCGCCGGTACCGGCGGCGGAACGACGGCTGGCGCTGCGGGTGGAACCGTGGCTGGAACGACGGCGGGTGGGGCAGCAGGCGGCGCGACCGGCGTCGCCGTCGGCGCGGGTGACGGTGTGCTTGGGGCGGGCGTTGTACTCGCCGGCGGCCTTGCGGGCGCCGGAGCGGCAGGTTGTCCGCCGAAGCAGCCCCCGAGCAAAAGGCTGGCACCCAGCGCCGCGACGGCAAGCACGGGGCGAGGAATCTTCATGGTGACCGTCCTCAAGAAAGGCCCATGCGGAGCGCCGGGCTTTGCAACTAAAGACGATGCCGGCGATCCCCTTGGTTCAAGGCCAGCAGTCCACCCCGGGATCGCCGGCTCCTGCGTCAGCCCCGCTCGAGCGCCACAGCTTCCCGTTGCGGGGCACCGGCGGCTTGGGCCGCCAGGGCGCGGAACAAATGGCTTCGCTGCTCAATGACGATGCGTCGGAGCGCCCGCGGGGCTGACGTGTGGGTGCCTAGCCAATCGTCCGTGCGTCGAAGCACCGGATGATCTGCCGGCGCCATGCCGGCCTGCAGATCCTGGGCCGAGGGGAACAGCCCCCGGACAATCCGGCCCGCGATCTCGATGCTCCGGGACTGCCATATGTCTTCCAGGCAGTCGAAGTACGGTTCGGTGAAGCCGTCCAGGAGCCCGGACGGGGCAAGGGAGAAGCCTGCGATTGTCGCGCCCAGAATCTCGTTGGAGAGCCCGGTGTCGTTGACTGCGGCATTCCATGCGGCCGTCTTGACGTCGGCATCGGGACGGGCAGCCGCGGCCAGTGCATGGCCTTCGCGTCCGGAGGCGGTGTGGTCCAGGGCGAGTTCGGCATCCAATTCCGGGAGCGTGGCCGCTCCGTTCGCTGCCAATGCCTGCCACAGGCTCCACCGGAGATCCGCGTCCACCGCCAGCCCGTCCACTACGACGTTGCCGGAGAGAATGCCGCGGAAGAATTCGACGTAGGCGCCATCATGCCGCGACAAGTCTGCCAAGGTCCTGGCCCACGCGAGTTGCTGGTCCGAACCCGGCTCGGAGCTTCGCAACCGCATCGCGCTGGCAGCCATCAGGCCCTCCCGGACCTCATCGCGCTGCGGAGCCGGTACGTAGCGCTCGACGGCGGTCACCGCGTTGCCGAGAACGTTGAGGAGGACGCCGATTCCTGGCTCGGCGGGCGCGAAGCGTTCGACGGCGGCGACGTACAGTGCCGCCGGGGTCACGGCGTCGCGAGCTGAATCCCATAAGGCTGTCCAGCACAATGCCCGGGCCATCGGATCGCTGATCCGGTCCAGGGAGGAACGTACTGTTGCTTCGGACCCCGCATCCAGGCGGACCTTCGCATAGCTGAGGTCGTCGTCGTTGACGAGAAGGAGGGCCGGGCGCTGCTTGCCGGCGAGTCCGCCCACGGTAGTGTCGGCGCCGTCGAGGTCGAGCTCGATGCCCTCGGTTCGGAACAACTGTCCGCCGTCGTCAAAGTTGTAAAGACCTATCCTGAGCCTATGCGGCCGGTGCTCCTGCTTGCCGGTGATGGGGTCCACGGAGTCCTGGCGCAGGGTGACCGCCGCCATGGCATCGCCGCTCCCGGAGATCTCGGCCGCAATGGTGGAGATCCCCGAGGTCTGCAGCCACTGTCGGGCCCAGGTTCCAAGGTCCCGGCCCGATGCCGTGCCCAGGGCTTCCAGGAGGTCGGTCAGCGAGGTGTTGCCGTATTCGTGATCCCTGAAGTAGCGTCGCGAGCCGGCAATGAACGCCTCGAACCCGACGTAGGCCACCAATTGCTTGAGGACGGAAGCGCCCTTTGCGTAGGTAATGCCATCGAAGTTCTGCTTGGCGGCTTCCAGGTCGGGAATGTCCGCCACGATGGGGTGGGTCGTGGGCAGCTGGTCCTGCACATAGGCCCAGGACTTGCGCTTGTTCGCAAAATTCACCCAGGCGGTGTCCCAGTCCGTGGCCTTGTCCACGCCGAGGGTGCCCATGTAGTCGGCGAAGGATTCCTTGAGCCAGAGGTCGTCCCACCAGGTCATGGTCACGAGGTCTCCGAACCACATGTGGGCCATCTCGTGCATGAGGGTGTTGGCGCGGGCTTGGTACTGGGCATCGGTGGCCCGTGAGGTGAAGACGTACTTCTCCGTGAAGGTGACCAAGCCGGGATTTTCCATCGCACCGAGGTTGTACTCCGGCACGAACGCCTGATCGTACTTGCCCCACGGGTAGGGGTAGTCGAAGAGATCGTTGAAGAAGTCCAGGCCGTTCTTCGTCAGCCGGAAAAGCTCCGCGGCGTCGAAGGACTCCTGCATGGATGCGCGGCAATAGAGCGCCAGCGGAACCTCAAGGCTGGTGCCGTCGTCGAGCGTCTTGCTCCAGCGGTCAGTAGCGCGGAAATAGGGACCGGCGAGGACGGTGGTGATATAGGTGGACATCCGCTTGGTGGTGGCGAAGTCCCAGCGGCTCGTAGCCGGGTCGCTGGTCAGTTGCGTCCGGGCAAGCTCTGCGCCGTTGGAAGCCACCTGCCAAGCGGAAGGCGCCATGACGTGGAAGGTGAATTCGGCCTTCAGGTCCGGCTGCTCGAAGTTCGCGAACACGCGGCGGGCATCCGCCGGTTCGTATTGCGTATAGAGGTAGCACTGCCCGTCGGCCGGATCGACGAAGCGGTGCATGCCCTCGCCGGATCGGCTGTAAAGGGCGGTTCCGGTGACCGTGACCTGATTTTCGGCCTGGAGATTGTTGAGGTGGATCCTGTCGCCGTCCACCACCTCGGCGACGTCGAGTCCTTTTCCATTGAGGAAGACGCTGTGCACGCCGCCGTGGATGAAATCCAGGAACGTGGAGGAACCAGGCTCCGCGGAGAAGTCAATGATGCTGCGGCTGGTGTACCCCGGCACGCCGGAATCTGCGGCTTCGCGGACGTCAAGGGAGACATCGTAGCTGTGGGTGCTGATCAGGGCTGAACGGGTGGCGGCTTCAGCGCGCGCCAAGTTGTGATTCGACACCCAGCTATCTAATCATGAGGAAGACTGCGCCCAGGCCCAAGATGGCGATAAGGAACCAGGAGCCAAGCGCGACTAGCGCGGCGCGGCCACCCGTGTGCAACAGCGTGCGGACGCGGACCGCCGAACCCAGCCCGAACAAGGCCGAGGCGAGCAGGATGTCTTGGAGCCCTCCTGCGGCGTCCAGCACGCCAGGACCGAGCCAGCCAACGGAACGGACGGCCACCATCGCGATGAACCCGAGCACGAAGAGAGGGACGATCGGCGGAAACTTACCGCCGTCGTCGTTCGCCTCCGTACCGTTGCGCGACTTCCGCCGCATGGACCATCGTTGCGCAAGGCCCGCCCCGGCCACGATGGGGGCCAGCAGGACCACCCTGGTCAGTTTCACGACGACGGCGAGCGCCAGCGCCACCGGACCGGCAGTCTGTGCAGTCGCGACTACCTGGCCGACGTCGTGCACGGAAGCCCCGGTCCAGGCGCCGAATTGTTCCGGGCTCAGGCCCAAGGGGTGCATGAGCAGGGGCAGGACGCCGATCGCGAGCGTGCCGCAAAGGGTCACCAGGGCAACCGGCAGGACGGTGTCCTGGTGTTTGATGCGGCGTACCGCGGCCATGGCTCCGATCGCGGAGGCACCGCAGATGGAGAAGCCGGTGGCTATCAGCAGGGCGCCCTCGCGGGGAAGCTTTACCAAGCGGGCCAGCCCATAGGTGCCCGCGAAACTGAGGAGCACGACGGCGGCAATCAGGACGAGAGCGAACCAGCCAAGGTCGAGGACATCGACAACGCTGACCTTCAGGCCCAACAGCACGATGCCCGCCCGCATGTGGTGCTTGCCGGCGAAGTCGAGGCCCGGGCGGGCGCGTCCGGCAGCCCAAGCCGCGGTGCCCGGTATATTTGCAGCTAACAAACCCAGCGCTACAGCGGCTGTCATGGCAGGGATGGGGGGAAGCAGGGCATGGACAATGAAGGCAAGTCCAGTGGCTGCCACTGCCATGACGATCCCGGCTCCCAATCGGGAGACCGGGGCCGGGAAACGATTGGAGTGCATTCGTCAACCTTGATGCATGCAGGCGCTGAAATGCGAACCGGGTTCACGCTTGGTGTCGCAACATGCAGAACGCGAAATGCGTTCGTAATCGAAAAGGTGATTGTCTGAATCCCATGTCAGAGCTATTCCGGGATTACTCCGAGGCCGCCGCGCGTTCCGGCGCCTACGACGAAATGTTCGCCCCAGGCACCGTTGCCCGAAAGTCCTACGGCCAGGTGGACGGCGCACTTCGCGAGCTTTCGCTTGCGGATGTGAGCGCGCGTGCCGAGTCGATGGCGCGGACCTTCTTGGACCGGGGCGTGACCTTCGATTATGCGGGGGAGGAGAGACCCTTCCCGCTGGATATCGTGCCGAGGGTGATTCCGGCTGACGAGTGGGATGTCCTCGAGCGCGGGGTGGCGCAGCGGGTGCGGGCGCTGGAGGCTTTCCTGGACGATGTCTACGGGCGGATGGCGGTGGTCGCTGATGGCGTGGTGCCGCGGGCATTGGTGACCACGAGCGCGCATTTCCACCGTGCCGTGCATGGTTTCGAACCGGCCGGTGGCGTGCGGGTGCACGTGTCCGGTATCGACGTTGTCCGCGATGCGGCGGGCACCTTCCGGGTGCTGGAGGACAACGTCCGTGTGCCTTCCGGCGTGTCCTACGTGCTGGAGAACCGGCGGGCGATGGCGAAGGGTTTGCCGGAGGCGTTCGGGCAGCAGCACATCCGTCCGGTCGAGGAATACCCGCGGCGTCTGCTGTCGGCGTTGCGGAAGACGGCGCCGTCCGGGGTCGATGACCCCACGGTGGTGGTGCTTACCCCCGGTGTGTTCAACAGCGCCTACTTCGAACACACGCTACTGGCCGGGTTGATGGGCGTTGAACTGGTCGAGGGCAGGGACCTGATCTGCCGCGGTAACCGGGTCTACATGCGCACCACGGCCGGTGAACAGCGGGTGGACGTGATCTACAAGCGGATCGACGACGAATTCCTGGATCCGCTGCAGTTCCGTTCCGATTCCATGCTCGGGTGTCCGGGACTCGTGAACGCGGCCCGGGCGGGCGGTGTGACGATCGCAAACGCCGTTGGAAACGGGGTGGCCGATGACAAGCTGGTCTATTCCTACGTGCCGGACCTGATCCGGTACTACCTGCACGAAGAGCCGGTGATCGCGAACGTGGAGACTTTCCGGCTGGAGGAGAAGGAAGCCCGGGAGCAGGTCCTGGACCGGCTTGAGGAACTCGTGGTCAAGCCGGTGGACGGTTCCGGGGGCAAGGGCCTGGTGATCGGTCCGGATGCTTCACGGGACGAGCTGGACGCCTTGCGGAAGCGGGTGCTGGCGGATCCGCGAGGCTGGATCGCGCAGCCGGTGCTGCAGCTTTCCACCGTGCCCACCCTCTCGGGAGACCGCTTCGGGCCCCGCCACGTGGACTTGCGTCCGTTCGCGGTCAACGACGGCGACGACGTCTGGGTGCTGCCGGGCGGGCTGACCCGGGTGGCACTGAAGGAGGGCTCGTTGATCGTGAACTCTTCCCAAGGCGGCGGTTCCAAGGACACGTGGGTACTCTCCGACTCCCCGCAACTGCCCGCCGTCGAACTGCCCCGTTCCTCCATCACGGTGCGTGAACAGGTCTCGGTCTGGCCCGTCGAAAGCAACTGGCGGGACCGCCAATCGGACCAGCAGCAGTGATCCGTCACGCTATGGTGCCGGAGCAGGATACATTCATCGTCACAACGCAGGACCCGAAGGAGGCACAGCCCCATGCTGAGCCGTATTGCTGAATCCCTTTTCTGGATCGGCCGTTACGTGGAGCGGGCCGACGGAACGGCCAGAATCCTGGACGTCCATCTAGAACGCCTAAACCACCTTCCGCTCGAGGAGCAACGCAGTGTGGCGAGGGAACTCCTGGCTGTCATGGGAGCCCGGCCACAGAGCGAGGAATTCGGCTTGCCGGAGCTGCTGCACGCCCTCGCCTACGACAAGACGAGTGCCACCTCGATTGCCGGGTCCCTGGGGGCCGCGCGTGAAAATGCGCGGCGCGCGCGCGAGACTGTGTCCTCGTCATTGTGGGAGAGCCTCAACACCACCTATTACGGGCTGAACCAGCACCGTAAAGACGTCGTGGGTACGTACCGCTTCTGCAACTGGGTCCTGGAACGCACCGCAATGGTCAGGGGCCTCGCGGACACTACGGTGAGCCACGACGAAAGCTGGCTCTTCCTGGTCCTCGGCCGCTCGCTCGAACGCGCCGACATGACCGCGCGGATGCTCTCCACCCGGGATGTGCTCTCCGCCGGAATGTCCTGGGTGAACATGTTGCGTTGCGCCGGCGCCTACGAGTCGTTCCTTCGGACCCGCCGTGCGGCGTTCGGAGACCAACACGCCGCGGAGTTCCTTCTGCTGGACCGTTTGTTTCCCCGCTCCATCGTCTTCGCCCTGCGCGACGCCGACGAATGCCTGGCCAAGCTGGATCCCTCCGCCCAGCGGGTGGGCTTCATCAACGACGCCCGTCGGATCGTCGGCCAGGCCCGTACCTTCCTTGAGTTCCATCGCACGGACGATCTCATGTCCGAGTTGCCCGAGCACATGGACCGGGTGCAGAAAGCCGTCACGCAGGCCTCCGACGCGATTTCCCGTAAGTACTTCAATCAGGCGGATGAACTGGCCTGGGTGGGAGAAGTTTCATGACCCGGCTGAGCATCGTCCACAAGACGGCCTACAAATACAACCGCCGAGTGACCCTGTCGTACAACGAGGCACGCATGACCCCGTTGACCGATCCGCAACAGGTGGTGCTTGAATCCTCGCTGAAGATCACGCCGTCGCAAGCTGCCGTGAGCACCTACCGTGACTATTGGGGCACCCGCGTCACCGCCTTCGATATGCAGATGCCGCACGAGCGCCTCGAAGTGGTGGCAACCACCACCGTTGAGGTCCACCGGGTGGAGCGGGTCGCCCTGGACGACGAGATTGTGGGCTGGGATGTGATGGCTTCCGACGAGATCCGGGACCAGTTCAGCGACTGGCTGCCCCAGTCGCAGCTCACGGGTCCGGGGGAGGAAGTCCTCGGCATCATTCCCGCCGTCGTCGCCGGCAAGAATCCGCACGAGACAGCCATGGCCATTTTCGAATGGATGCGCGGCGAAATGAGCTATGTGAAGGGCACCACGGGCGTCACCACCAACGCCGAAGAAGCCTGGAACCAGCGTCAAGGAGTCTGCCAGGACCTGGCCCACTTGGCTATCGGCTCACTCCGCAGCTGCGGCATCCCGGCCCGGTACGTGTCCGGGTACATCCATCCGCGGCCCACGGCAGAGATCGGCGAAACCGTCGCGGGTCAATCCCACGCGTGGCTGGAATGGTGGGACGGCGAATGGCGCAGCTGGGATCCCACCAACCACAAGCCTGCCGGAGATCTCCACGTCACCGTGGCGCGGGGCCGGGATTACCGGGATGTTCCGCCCTTGAAGGGGATCTTGTCCGGGGGCGGCGGCTCAGGCCTCACCGTCACTGTCGAGATAACCCGGCTCACTTAGCAGGACCGCGGCCCTCCGCCTGGATTTACCAGGGGGAAGGCTTGTAGTCCTTCAGGAAGACGCCGTACTGGTCTTCGCCGTTTTCGCCCATGACGATGGGATCGTAGACACGCGCCGCTCCATCCACAAGGTCGAGCGGCGCGTGGAAGCCTTCCTCCATGAGCCGCACTTTGGTGTAATGCGGGCGTTCGTCCGTGATCCATCCGGTGTCGACGGCGGTCATCAGGATCCCGTCGCTGTCCAGCATCTCTTGCGCACTGGTCCGCGTCATCATGTTCAACGCGGCCTTTGCCATGTTTGTGTGCGGGTGCCCGGGGCCCTTGTAGGCGCGGGAGAACTGCCCTTCCATGGCCGAGACGTTCACGATGTACTTCCTGCGTGCCGTGGAACGCTTCATGGCCCCGCGAAGCCGACTCACCAAGAGGAACGGCGCCGTGACGTTGCAGAGTTGAACCTCGAGCATCTCCAGCGGATCTACTTCGTCCACCACCTGGGTCCAGCTATTGATGGCCGCGAGGTCGGGAACCAGGCCGCCGGCATCGATCGCGGTGCCTGTCGCTATCCGCTCCAACGACGCGGAGCCCGTGGACAGCGCGAGCGAGGTAATCGCATCTCCCGCGAGGACGGGATGTTCCGTGACGCTGTGGGTGATGGCCAACGGGTGTTTGTCGTGGGCATGCCCGAAGGTGACGAGTTCGGGGCCGCCGTTGGCTGCCTCCAAGGCCTCAGGCAGCGGCTCGTCCTCGGCATCCACCAAGGGCTTGTACGCATTCCCCGAACGCCGGACGGTCTGGGCGGCGTTGTTGATGATGATATCGAGCGGGCCGGCTTCGTTGAGGGAATCGGTGAGGGCCATGACCTGTGAGGGGTCCCGGAGGTCGATGCCCACAATCCTGAGCCGGTGCAACCAGTCAGCACTGTCTTCCATGGCGGCGAAGCGTCGTGCCGCGTCTTTGGGGAAGCGGGTGGTGATCGTCGTGTGTGCGCCGTCGCGGAGCAAGCGGAGGGCGATGTACATGCCGATCTTGGCGCGCCCGCCCGTGAGGAGGGCGCGGCGTCCGCTGAGGTCGGTGCGGGCATCGCGCTTGCTGTGGCTGAAGGCCGCACATTCCGGGCACAACTGGTGGTAGAACGCGTCTACCTGCGTGTAGTGCTGCTTGCAGATGTAGCAGGGCCTGGACCGGATGAGGTGGCCGGCGATTTCGCCCGTCGCCGAGGTTGCCAGCTTGTTGCCGCGGGTTTCGTCGTCGATCCTGTCCGGGGCCGCGGTTGCGGTCAGTGCGATGACGGCGCGGTCGGCTTCCGCGATCTCGTCCCGTTTGGTGACCCGGCGATGCCGCTTGACGGCTTTGAACATCTTTCCCGTGGCACGACGGATTGCGACGTAGTCCGGGTGCTCCTCGTCGTAGGCGTGGATGGTGTTCAAGACCTTGAGGCAGGCCTGGATCTCTTCAGGCGTCAAATCGGCGGGGCTCATTGGGTCAATTTTACAGGGTCAGGCACAGCAAAGCCTCCCGGGCAACAGAGGCTGGAGGCCTGCTGTCGGCCGGGAGGCCGGGGCTATCCTGGTTCCGGTGTTCCGGGTCAGACCTCTACCGAGTCCGCCTGGATTTTCGTGACCTGCTCCGCGGAGTCCCTGATGTCGGGGAACTTCTCCGTGGCAGCCTTGATTGCTTCCGGCACCGAGCGGCGGTACTCGGCAGCCAGGGCAAGCTCGGAACCGTCAGGCTCCGGTACTACCTGACCCTTGGCGAGTACGGTGATTCCGGATTCGGTGACCTTGAAGCCGCGCGCGCGGTCGAGGTCGGCATCCAATCCAATGGCGGCCCCGGCAGGAACCTTCACGTTCTTGTCGATGATGGCCCGCTTGATGACGGCGCCTTCACCGATGCGCACCTTGTCCATCAGCACCGAGTCCTGGATCCTGCTGGCCGGTCCAACGTAGACATCGTTGGAGAGGACGGATCCTTCCACGATTCCTCCGGAGATCACCGAGCCGCTGGCCACGATGGAGTCCAAAGCGGTGCCGACCGTGTTGTTGTCTCCCCGGACGAACTTGGCCGGCGGAGAGATGCTCTGCCGCGTGTAGATGGGCCATTCCGAGTTGTACAGGTTGAACACGGGGACCGGGGAAATCAGGTCCATGTGGGCGTCATAGAACGAATCGATGGTTCCAACGTCACGCCAGTAGGTGCGGTCGCGGTCGGTGGATCCGGGAATGTCGTTGAGCGTGAAGTCGTAGACGCCGGCCTCACCCTGGGACACGAAATAGGGGATGATGTCGCCGCCCATGTCGTGCTTGGTGTCCAAGCGCTCCGCGTCGATGCGAAGTGCTTCCACCAGGGCATCGGCGTCAAAGACATAGTTGCCCATGGAAGCAAGGAACTGCGAGGGATCGGCGGCGAGGCCTTCCGTTTCAGCGGGCTTTTCCACGAACGCCGAGATCTTCTGGGGATCGTTCTTGTCGACCTCGATGACGCCGAACTGGTTGGCCATGTTCAGCGGCTGGCGGACGGCCGCAACCGTGGCCTTGGCTCCGCTCGCAACGTGCTGTTGAACCATTTGCTGGAAGTCCATGCGGTAGACGTGGTCCGCTCCGACAACCACCACAATGTCCGGGTTGGCGTCGTGAATCAGGTTCAGGGACTGGTAGATGGCATTCGCGCTGCCGAGGAACCAGCTCTTGCCCACGCGCTGCTGGGCCGGAACCGAGGCGACATATCTTCCCAGCTGGGTGGACATCCGCCAGGTCTCGGAGATGTGGCGGTCAAGACTGTGCGACTTGTACTGGGTCAGCACCACGATCTGGAGGTACCCGGAATTGACCAGATTCGAGAGAGCGAAATCGATCAACCGATAGCCCCCCGCAAACGGCACCGCAGGTTTTGCCCTGTCTGCCGTCAATGGCATAAGGCGGTTTCCTTCGCCGCCTGCCAACACAATTGACAATACTTTCTTCAACGCCATGGTGTTTGCTCTCCCTGTACGTCTTTGTAGCCCCCGAAAAAAGCCCGGGTTGCCGGACCCTTTCACACTAGAACACATACTCCGGAAGGACTACGTTAGGTAGCGTGCGCGTAGACATTGTGACTAAAGAGTTTCCACCCGAAATCTATGGCGGGGCCGGTGTGCATGTTGCCGAGCTCAGCCGCGTCTTGGCGAAGCACGTGGATCTGCAGGTGCGTGCCTTTGGCGCGCCCCGTGATGCGGACTTCCACGGGGCAACGGTGACGTCGTATTCCACACCGGATGATCTGGGCGCGGCCAATGCCGCTGTCCAGACCCTTGGCGTGGATTTGCGCATCGTGCCGGACATCGCCGGAGCGGACCTGGTCCATTCCCATACCTGGTACGCCAACATGGCCGGCCACCTGGCGTCCCTGTTGCATGGGATACCCCACGTGCTCAGCGCACATAGCCTGGAGCCGTTGCGCCCATGGAAAGCGGAGCAGTTGGGTGGCGGCTACGCGTTGTCCTCATGGGTTGAAAAAACCGCCTATGAGGCTGCCGCCGCTATCATCGCCGTCTCGGAAGGCATGCGGAAGGACATCCTGCGCAGCTATCCGAACGTGGATCCCGCCAAGGTCCGCGTGGTCCACAACGGCATCGACGTCGACATGTGGCAGCCGGACGAAGGCGAAGACGCAATCCGTGCCCTCGGCATCGACCCCGCCAAGCCGAGTGTGGTCTTCGTCGGGCGCAACACCCGGCAGAAGGGCGTTCCTTACCTCCTGAAGGCTGCGGCCAGCCTGCCCGACGATGTGCAGCTTGTGCTGTGCTTGGGCGCGGCGGACACTCCGGAACTCGCGGCCGAAACGGCCCGGCTCATCGAGGAATTGCAGGGCAAGCGCGAAGGTGTCCTGGTCATCGAACGCATGCTTCCGCGGCATGAGCTCATCCAGGTCCTCAGCCATGCCACGGCCTTCGCCTGCCCGTCGATCTACGAACCCCTCGGCATCGTCAACCTTGAGGCCATGGCATGTGGCGCAGCCGTGGTGGCCAGCGCTACAGGCGGCATCCCCGAAGTGGTTCAGCACGGTGAAACAGGACTGCTGGTGGAACTGGAGCAGGTCACGGACGGTACCGGCACCCCGCTGGATCCCGAAAAGTTCGTCGCAGATTTCGCCGCCGCCCTCAACGAGGTGGTGTCCGATCCTGCGCGAGCCAAGGTCATGGGCGCCGCGGGCCGCGTCCGGGCGGAGGAACACTTTTCCTGGGAATCGATCACCGAAACAACCCTTGAGGTCTATCGCTCGGTCCTCACCCAGTAGCCCACCAGCCCAACTGACTCGCAGTAAGTGTCGTTTTGAGGGCTCATAACGACAACAAATGCGAGTCAGTTGGGGAAGAACGACGGCGGCGCCGCACCCCCGCTGAGGGGTGCGGCGCCGCCGTCGTTAAAGGATTCGGCAGATGTTCACCGGCCGGTCACGGCAGGATGCTAGCTGGATTTTCTTCCCTTCAAGGCGAGGAGGCTCTTCTCCTCGGCGGGTGCCTCGCCGCTAGCCCTCTGCGCCTGGAAGTAGCCCCGGGCTTCGTCCTGGCGTTCCTTCTCGGCCCCCGAGGCGATGGCCGCCCGCAAGTGCTCCGGACCGTAGCCGAAGGAATCGACCAGGTCCAGGGCGTGGGGACGGATCTTGACGAGCAGCCTGTTGATGTAGGCCCCCACAGTGCGTCCGCGCTGCATGGAGAGGCGGCCGTTCATGAGGTACCAGGACAAGTGCTTCTCAATGAGCGAAAGGCCGAACAGGTCGCGGAGCCAGGTCAGTACTCGCAAGGTGCCCGGATCGCCGACCTTGCCAAGGGCTTCCGTGAACGCTTCCCATTGCAGTAGCTCGGCGTGGGCCTGGGCGGCTTCAATCAGATCGTCCTGGTGCTGGTTGAACAGGGCGGCGCCTTGGTGCTGCGGAAGCTTGTTCGCACCCTTGAGCGCCGAACCGACCTCCGCCACCATGGACTGCACCCGGTCCGTCAGGAGCGTGCGTTGGCCTTCCTCGTCCCGCAGGGCCAAAGCAGCCTTCTGGACTGATCCGGTGTCCGCCACGAACTGCGCCACTTGCCGCAGGCCGGTCCGGTTGATGGCGACGTCGGCAGCCTGGGCAGCGACGAAGCGGGCCAGCACGCCAAAGTCGACATTGCGGAACTCTTTGGCATAGTCCGCCAGGAGGCGCTTAGCCACGAGCTGCAGAAGCACGGTGTTGTCACCTTCGAAAGTGGCATAGACGTCCAGGTCCGCACGCAGCGAGGCGAATCGGTTCTCGATCAGGAATCCGGCGCCGCCGCAGGCCTCGCGGCACTCTTGCAGGGTGTCGAGGGCGTGCCAGGTGCTCATGGGCTTGAGGGCGGCGGCCAGGGTCTCGAGGTCCTGGCGGTCGGCGTCAGTGTCGTGCCGGCCGGAGAAGACGTCGTCGAACTTTTCGAGCAGCTGCTCATGCGCGAAGCTCGCCGCAACGGTGGTGGCAAGGCGAGTGAACAAGCGGCGCTGGTGCCGCTGGTAGTCCAGCAGTACTTCCTCGTCCGTGGGGGATGAGGCGTTGAACTGGCGCCGTTCGGCGGCGTACCGGATGGCTGTCGTCAAGGCCACCTTGCTGGCTGCGACTGCGGCTCCGTCGAGGGAGACCCGGCCTTGCACCAAAGTACCGAGCATCGTGAAGAAGCGCCGTCCCGGGCTGGCGATCGGCGAGGTGTATTCGCCGTCGGGGGCGACGTTGCCGTAACGGTTGAGCAGGCTGGTGCGCGGGACGCGGACGTCGGTGAAGTGGAGGCGGCCGTTGTCGATCCCGTTGAGCCCGCCCTTGATGCCGTCGTCCTCGCCGCCGATTCCGGGCAGGAACTCTTTGGTGTCCGGGTCCCTCAGCTCGACATAGAACGCGTGGACGCCATGGTTCACATTGCGGGTGACCAGTCGGGCGAATACGACGGCGGCCAGGCCATCCTCGGCTGCGTTGCCGATGTAGTCCTTCCACGCGGCGCGGAACGGAGTGTTGATGACGAACTCCTGGGTGGCCTCGTCGTAGGTGGCCGTGGTGGCAATGCTCGCAACATCGGAGCCGTGCCCGGTTTCGGTCATGGCGAAGCAGCCGGGGATCTCCAGGCTCATGATCCCGGGCAGCCATTTGTCCTGGTGCTCTTTCGTGCCGAGGTGCATCACGGCTGAACCGAAGAGGCCCCACTGGACGCCGGCCTTGATCTGCAGTGATGGATCGGCAGTGACGAGCTCCTCGAAGCCGGCGATGTTGCCGCCGTGGTCATCCGAACCGCCCAGGCTGGTGGGGAAAGCCCGGTGCACGGCGTTGTTGTCCACGAGGTACTTGAGCTGCCCGAAGACGCGCTTGCGGTGCTCGGTATGCGTCAAGCCTTCGACCTTGTGCACCTCGGGGCGGCCCGCGAGGTCACGTGCCGTGTGCCGGATGTGGGCCCACTTGCCGAGCAGCAGTTCGCCAAGGGCCGCTACGTCCACCGTGGGGGCGGGCTCAACTGGCTGTGTGGTTGCAGCCGTTTCCGCGGCCACCCGGTTGCTGGAGGAGGTGCGGTCCACTACTTCAGTCATGGTCATTCCTTCTTTGGTTCCGAACAACGTGGAGTCATTGCTGATATTCAGGGGAGTTGATCTTGAGTTCCGGGGCGATTCCCACGCACAGCCAATCGGTGATCCGGGCCGCCATGGTTTCCTGGTCGGGCTTAGCGGGGGAGGCGGGACTGCCGAGCCACCTCTCGCCGGCATTGCGGACAAGCCCGATGGCGGCGGTGGGCCAGTAGTCGATCAACGCTTCCTTTTCCGCCCCCAGGTGTTCCCGCATGGGCCTGGCGATCATCGCGCTGATTGATTCGAAGAAGTGGCCAAGGGCTCCCGAAGCTGCGATGGCGTCTAGCGCCGATGGTTCCCCTTGCGAGAGCCGCGTGATGAACGCGTAGACGGCGGGGCTGGACTCCGCCATCTGCAGGTACGCGGAAACCATGGCGAACAGGCCTTCGCGGGGAGTTTGAGCGCTTTCTGCCGCTTCCTTCATTCGTCGTTGCATTTGTCCGAGGACTACTTCGCCCATGGCTTGCTGCAAGCCGGCTTTGTCCCCGAAATAGCGGTAGTACACCGATTTGGAGGTGCTGGCCGCGGTCGCGATGTCCTCCATGGAGGCGTCGCTGCCCAGTGCATGGACGGCTTTGCGGGCGGCCTTGATGAGTTCCCGCCGGCGTTCTTCGCGGTGGACCTGCCAGCGGGCGGCACGGCCGTCGACGGCGGGAGCCTCGCTGTCCGCGGGGGGCGGGGTCACGGCGTCGCGGTCGGCGGGAAGTCCTGGGCTGGGGATGTTCACGATACTCAGCGTATCAGGTACGCTGGGTATCAGTAACCCGATGTGATCTAAGGAGCAACGCATGCCTGCAGCAGCACATTCCGCGAGCGCGCCACACGAATCCCCGGTAGCCCCGGGTACAGTCCGCAAGGCAGTAGTGGTTGGCGGGAACAGGATCCCCTTTGCCCGTACCGGGGGCGCCTACACCAAATCCTCGAACCAGGACATGCTGACGGCTGCACTGGACGGGCTGATCGCACGCTTCGGCCTTCAGGAGGAACGGATCGGTGAAGTCGCAGCCGGAGCTGTCCTGAAGCACTCCCGCGACTTCAACCTGACACGCGAAGCGGTGCTTGGCTCGGCCCTTTCGCCGGAGACACCCGCCTACGATCTCCAGCAGGCGTGCGCCACCGGCCTTGAAACCGTCCTGGGCCTCGCCAACAAGATCAAGCTTGGCCAGATCGACTCGGCCATCGCCGGCGGCGTCGACTCTGCCTCCGATGCCCCGATTGCCGTCAGCGAGGGCCTCCGCGAGGTCCTGCTCGACCTCAATCGCGCCAAGTCCCTGCCCGATCGACTCAAGGTCCTCTCGAGGCTGCGTCCCAAGGACCTCGCCCCGGATGCTCCGAACACCGGGGAACCGCGTACCGGCCTCTCGATGGGAGAACACCAGGCGCTGACCACGGCCCAATGGAAGATCAGCCGCGAAGCCCAGGACGAGATCGCGTTCAACAGCCACCACAACCTCGCCGCGGCCTACGATCGTGGCTTCTTCGATGACCTCGTCACTCCATACCGCGGGCTGAGCCGTGATTCGAACCTCCGGCCCGATACGTCCATGGAGAAGTTGGCCACCCTCAAGCCCGTCTTCGGCAAGAGCCTTGGCGCGGAGGCCACCATGACGGCCGGCAACTCGACTCCGCTCACGGACGGCGCCTCCACGGTGCTCCTCGGCACTGAGGACTGGGCTGACGCCCGTGGCCTGCCCAAGCTGGCCGTCGTCGTTGACGGAGAGGCGGCCGCCGTCGATTTCGTCCACGGCAAGGACGGACTCCTCATGGCCCCGGCCTTTGCGGTACCGCGACTCCTCGCACGCAACGGGCTGTCCTTCGAAGACATCGACTTCTTCGAAATCCACGAAGCCTTCGCGGGCACCGTCCTGAGCACGCTCGCCGCATGGGAAGACGAGGAATTCGGCCGAACCAGGCTGGGACTGGACGGTGCGTTCGGCAAGATCGACCGCGCCAAGCTCAACGTCAATGGCTCGTCCCTCGCCGCCGGACATCCTTTTGCCGCCACTGGAGGACGCATCGTGGCTTCGCTGGCGAAGATGCTCCACGACAACGGCCCGGTTGACGGCCGCCCTGCGCGCGGACTCATTTCCATCTGCGCTGCCGGAGGGCAGGGCGTCGTCGCGATCCTCGAGGCCTACTCCGCTCCGGAAGGTCGGTAACCGGCATGACGGACAAATACACGCAGTTTGTCAGCCACGGGATCGGCAAGGACCTGGCCAAAAAGCTCGGACTGCCCCAACCTGCCGTGCTCCGGAGGTACAAAGAGGGAGAGCCGCTGGTTCCGGGTCCGGTCCTGGTACTCGGGAGCGGCAACGGCAGAACCGCCGGCTCCGACGACTTGGCTGCCGCCCTGGCGGGCTGGGGCCTCGACATTCGGCGTTCCGCCTTGCCCAAGGAAAAGCTGGGTGCGATCGTCCTGGTGCTTGACGCCGTCGAGCATCCGGAAGAGCTTGCCGGACCGGTTCTCACTGCGGCTCCGTCGCTCCGCGATTTGGCCCCCGGCGCGCGGGTGGTCACGATCTCCCGCACCTCGGCGTCCGCTGCCACCCCGGCTGTTGCCGCCGGCCGTCAAGGCGTCGACGGGCTGCTGCGTTCGCTCGCCAAGGAACTCCGGGCGGGTGCCACGGCCAACGGCATTCTCCTCGGGGACGGTGCCGGCACCACGAGCCCGAGCACGCTCGGCGCGCTGCGCTTCTTCCTGTCCGGCCGGTCCGCGTTCGTGGATGGTCAGTTCCTGACCGTTACCTCAGGCGCCGGCCAACTTTCCGCCGACCCCGACAAGCCCCTGGCCGGGAAGGTCGCCGTCGTGACGGGAGCCGCCCGTGGGATCGGCGCGGCGATCGCACGGACGCTGTACCGGGACGGCGCCCGGCTCGTGGTGGTGGATATTCCCGCTGCGGGTGACCACCTCGCCGCCGTCGCCAACGAGGTTCATGGCACTGCCCTGCAATTGGACATCACGGCCGGGGACGCCGGGAGGCGGATCATCGACCACGCCGTGGAACGCCATGGCGCGCTGGACATCGTCATCCACAACGCGGGTATTACCCGGGACAAGCTCCTGGCCAACATGGATGAGGGCCGCTGGAATTCCGTCATCGGCGTGAACATCGCCTCGCAGTTGAGAATCAACGAGGCACTCCTTGGTGCGGAACAGCTCCACAAAACCCCGCGGATCGTATCCGTGGCCTCCACGAGCGGCATCGCGGGCAACCGCGGGCAGACAAACTACGCCGCATCCAAAGGGGGAGTGATCGGCATGGTGAGGGCCACGGCGCCCTTGCTGGCTGAACGCGGCAGCTCCATCAACGCCGTCGCGCCCGGCTTCATAGAGACAGACATGACCGCCCGTATCCCCTTCGCTACCCGGGAAGTAGCCCGCAGGCTTAATTCGCTGCAGCAGGGAGGCCTGCCCGGCGACGTGGCAGAGGCAATCGCGTTCCTGGCATCGGACGAGGCCGGTGGAATCACGGGAGAAGTGCTCAGGGTCTGTGGACAGAACCTGGTGGGTGCATGACTACGGAACAACCGCTCATCCTGGGGGAACTGCCGTCCCTCTCTAAGCTGTATGTGAACGCGGCGGCGACGGCGGCACGGCGGAGGGTGATGGGGTTCCAGGCAGCCACCGCGCTGCCCCACGGGAGCCACGAGGTCCGCGGGGTGCGGGCCGACGTCGCGAACCTCACCGCCTACCAGCACCTGATCGGCGAGACAGCGAGTGACGCACTGCCGGCGGGCTTCATCCATGCCCTTGCGTTCCCGGTTGCCATGAGCGTGCTTAACCGGGACGACTTCCCGCTTCCCTTGCTGGGGATGATCCATTTGAAGAACCATGTGGAGCAATTGCGGGCAGTCCAGTTCAGTGAGCCGCTCGACGTCCGGTCCTGGGCAGAGCACATGCGCGGCCACAGGGCTGGAACCCAGCTGGACGTCGTCGCCGAAGTCCGGTCAAGCAACGGCGGGGCCTTGCTCTGGCGCGGCGTCTCGACGTACCTCGCCAAGGGGGTCTTCCTTCCGGGAGTCGACAAGGCCGCCGCGGCCGCCGCTCCACCGGAGTTCAGGGCGCCCGCACCAACCGCCGTCTGGCAGCTCGGAGTGGATACCGGCCGCCTGTACGCCGCCGTATCCGGGGACTTCAATCCGATCCACTTGAGCCTGCTCTCGGCCAAGGCGTTGGGCCTGCCGCGGTCGATCGCGCACGGCATGTACCTTGCGTCCCGGGCCTTGGCTGACGTGGGATCGGTGAAGTCGGAAGCGTTCCGGTGGGACGTAAATTTCGAGGCGCCGGTGTTCCTTCCGGCGCGGGTGGCCCTGGAAATCGGCACGGTCCACTCCGCGTCAGGCTCGTGGGAGCGTTCGGACTACGTGGCCTGGAACCCGCGAAGCGGCAGGAGGCACTTCAGCGGATCCGTGACGGCGCTGTAGGGCGCCGGTTTCGGGTTCCAGGTTCAGGGGCAAGGTTCAGCGTTACGGTCCAGGGTCCAACAACAGCTACGACGACGGCGGTCACCCACGCGGGCGGCCGCCGTCGTCGTGCCTGGCGGAGCCGGATTCAGAGCCGGGTCCCGGAGCCGGGTTCGACGGCGGATTCATTGCCGGTGGTGAATTCCCGGTAATGCAATTTAATAAATGTGATGAACGCCGCATTAGCGTCCGAAAAGGCAAATTCAGGTTAAACAAACAAGGCCTGGAATTCTCAGAATTCCAGGCCTTGCAATTGTGCGCGGAGGGGGACTTGAACCCCCACCCCCTTTCGAGGACTAGCACCTCAAGCTAGCGCGTCTGCCATTCCGCCACCCGCGCAGGTGGTGTTCGGAGCGTTCGTTCTGCGCCTCTCGGCGCTTCTCTTTCCTCCGAAGCAGCGAGAAAAACTCTAACACGGTTTCTGGGAAATAAAAAAACCGGAGCTCGGGACGGCGCTGTCAACGGCAATTGGGCCTCGCCAATCCGCGCCAAAACGCGGGAAAGCGCGCGGCCAAACGGGCATGCGGTGGGTAGGCTGAGGGAAGCGCGCGGGGAGCGTCCGCACCATCTGCCTTCCCGCCGGAGTACGTCCATCCCAGCCAGCAAGGAGAGTTCCATGACTGATATCCGACCCGAGGACGAAGTAGTCCCGATCTGCCAGGAACTCATCCGCATAGACACCTCGAACTTCGGTGACGATTCCGGTCCTGGCGAACGCGCCGCAGCGGAATACACGGCGGCGCTTATTAATGAAGTTGGATTGGACGCGGAAATCTTCGAGTCGGCTCCGGGCCGGGCCAATGTTGTCACGCGCATGGCCGGGGAGGACCCCTCGGCCGGCGCCCTGGTGGTGCACGGCCACCTCGACGTGGTTCCGGCGCTCAAGGACCAGTGGTCCGTGGATCCCTTCAGCGGCGAACTCAAGGATGGACTCATCTGGGGACGCGGCGCCGTGGACATGAAGGACATGGACGCCATGATCCTCTCGGTCATGCGTGACTTCGCCCGGACGGGACGCAAGCCCAAGCGCGACATCATCTTTGCCTTCTTCGCCGACGAGGAAGCCGGGGGCAACCACGGCGCGCGCTACGCCGTCGAGCATCGCAGGGAACTCTTCGACGGCGCGACGGAAGCGATCTCCGAGGTAGGTGGGTTCTCGGCCACCATCGGGGGCCAGCGCACCTACCTGCTGCAGACCGCGGAGAAGGGGCTTTCCTGGCTGCGCCTCGTGGCCCACGGCCGTGCCGGGCACGGCTCGCAAATCAACACCGACAACGCGATCACCCGCCTGGCCGGGGCAGTCACGAGGATCGGCGAATACCCCTGGCCGATTGAGCTGACCCCCACTACCCGTCAGTTCCTCGACGGCGTGACGGAACTGACCGGCGTCGAGTTCGATCCGGACAATCCCGAGGCCCTGCTGAAGGAACTCGGCACCGTCGCCCGCTTCGTCGGAGCCACCCTTCAAAACACCTCGAACCCCACGCTGCTGAGCTCCGGATACAAGCACAACGTCATCCCCGAATCGGCCGAAGCGCTGGTGGACTGCCGCACGCTCCCCGGCCAGCAGGAGATGGTCTTCGAAACCGTCAAGAAACTCGCCGGAGACGGCGTGGAGGTCAGCTACGTCAACAAGGACGTGTCCCTGGAAGTGCCGTTTGCCGGCAACCTGGTCGACGCCATGATCGATGCCTTGCACTCGGAAGACCCCGGCGCCAAAGTGCTGCCCTACACCTTGTCCGGCGGCACCGACAACAAGTCGCTCAGCAAGATCGGCATCACAGGCTACGGATTCGCCCCGTTGATGCTCCCGGAGGAACTCGACTTCACTGGCATGTTCCACGGGGTCGACGAACGCGTTCCTGCCGATTCGCTCAAGTTCGGATCCAGGGTGCTCAACACCCTGCTCAGCAACTACTAGGGAGAACGCCTTGACCCCCGAAGAGATCCTGCCGGACGAGATGCTCCGCCGCATCCGGGACCGCGCCGCGGGGTACGACCAGAACAACTCGTTCTTCCACGAGGATCTTGAGGAGCTCGCCGCGGCGGGATACCTGAAGATCTTCGTCCCGGAGTCCGACGGCGGACTGGGGCTCGGGCTCGAAGCCGCGGCGGCGCTTCAGCGCCGGCTTGCCACGGCTGCCCCGGCCACGGCGTTGGCCGTCAACATGCACCTTGTCTGGACCGGCGTCGCGCACGTCCTGGCGAGGCGCGGCGACGGCTCCCTCGACTTTGTGCTGAAGGAGTCCGGACACGGCGAGGTCTTTGCCTTCGGGATTTCCGAGCCGGGAAATGACTCCATGCTCTTCGACTCAGGGACCACGGCGGAACCGCAGCTGGACGGCGGGTACAGCTTCACCGGGCGGAAGATCTTCACGAGCTTGTCGCCGGCATGGACCCGCCTCGGCATCTTCGGCAAGGATGGCGGCGCACGGGAGGGGAGTGGTGAGCTGGTTTTCGGCTTCATCCAACGCGACGCACCCGGCCACGAGACACTGAATGACTGGGACACCCTGGGCATGCGTGCCAGCCAATCGAACACCACGCTCCTCCACGGCGCCATGGTGCCGCCGGAACGGATCTTCCGGAAACTGCCCGTAGAACCCAACCAGGATCCGTTGATCTTCGCGATCTTCGCGTGCTTCGAAACGCTGCTTGCCGCGGTCTACACAGGCATCGCGGAGCGGGCATTCACGCTGGCGGTCGAGGCCGTCAAGCGCCGTACCTCGGCCAAGTACGGGGGCCGAAGCTTTTCGCAGGACCCGGATATCCGCTGGAAGATTGCCGACGCCGCCATGGCAATGGATTCCATCCAGCCGCATTTGGCGTCGGTGGCCCGTGATGTGGATGCCCTGGTCGATCACGGGTCGCAGTGGTTTCCCAAGTTCGTGGGGCTCAAAGTGCGGGCCACGGAGAACGCCCGGACCATCGTGGACGTGGCGATACGAGTTTCGGGAGGCTCCAGCTACTTCCGGGGCTCCGAACTCGAACGGCTGTACCGCGATGTGCTGGCCGGGATCTTCCATCCCTCCAATGAGGAATCCGCGCACACCACAGTTGCCAACGCGTGGCTTGGTCCGCTCGAAAGCTGAAACACTCGAACGCTGGAGCGGGGACCCTGAAATAACGGCCGTGCTGCTTACACGGTGCGCTGTACGTTGAGTACTCTGCGGCGCAGCCAGAACCGGCGACCGCCGCCGATATAGAGGATGCTCCGCTCCAGTTCCCACTTGCCGTATTCGGAGTGCTCCACGAGCCGACGCCGCGCCTCGGGCAAGGAATCGTCAGGGCTGACAGTCAGTACGAGGTACTCGTACTGCCTTGCGTAGTCCCGCTGACGCTCCACTGAACTGCTCAGAAATTGTTCTCTCATCCCTCTCCATTTTCGTCTTTTTCGGGCTAACGTGAAGTCATGAGCATCGATCCGCGTGTCGCGCTTCAGTCATTGACAGCAGCCTTGGAAGAGCACCTGATTGCCGCTTCCGCCCGCCGGGGCGAAGGAGATCCCACTGTGGAGGCAGCGTTTTTCGCCGTTGCAGATGCCTTTGAGGTATATGAGGACTCACTATACGAGGCCTACTCGGAAGTCACACCACTTCAGGTGTTCGACGACGATGAAGAAGATGACGACGAGGACAACAATGAACTCCTCGACGAAGACGAGCTGGAGATCCTCGACCAGTAAGCCCGATCAGTAATGCCCGAGTTTCAGTTGAGTCAGATCGCTGAAACGTCTTCCAGTGCCCTCGAAATTTCGGCGGGAAGAGGCGAAAGCTGCGCATCGAGCAGTTCCTTGAGCTGGACCGCATTGCGTGCGCCCACTATGGCGGTGGATACCCCAGGGCGCGAGAGCAGCCAGCTCAGGGAAACATCGACGGCGGACCGTCCCAAGCCGCGCGCAGCCATGGCTGCCGCTTCGACGATCCGTGCTCCCCGCGCATCGAGGTACTTCTCGACGTAGCCGCTGAGGCGGCCTTCAGCCGCCCGTGATTCGGACGGAATCTGTCCGCGGTATTTGCCGCTGAGCACTCCGCGGCCCAGGGGCCCCCACGCCATGAGGCCGAGGCCGGCGTCCTCGATGGCGGGCACCAGTTCGTCTTCGGGCTTCCTGTGCAGGAGCGAGTATTCGGATTGGTTGGCCACCAGGGTGAATCCCGCGATCGCCGCAGCCTTGGCGGTCTGCCAGCCGTTGTAGTTGGAGATGCCGACGTACCGTGCGCGGCCCGAGCGCAACGCGAGGTCCAGCGCGGAAAGGGTTTCCTCGAGCGGTACGTTTCCGTCCCAAGCGTGCGCGAACCAGATGTCCACGTAGTCGGTTCCCAAGCGGGCGAGGCTGGCGTCGAGAGCGGACAGCATGGATCCGCGGGACGCATCGACGCTGCGCCGGCCGTCCGACGTCGAGACGCCCGCTTTCGTGGAGAGGACAACCTCCGAACGCGCCACAACGTCCCCCAGCATGGAACCCAGCAGGGCTTCGGCCCGTCCACCGGCGTAGGAAGCGGCGGTATCGATCATGCTGCCGCCGGCAGCGATGAACGTATGGAGCAGTTCCCGTGCATCCTGTTCGTCCGTTTCTTCCGCCCAGGACATAGTGCCCAGGGAAAGGGTGGACACCCGAAACCCGCTGTTGCCGACGTAACGCTGCTGCATAGCTGATAGCTTACGGGGAGATCGGGTAGATCATGACGTAGGGTCTATTCACGTGAACTGGATAGAAGCAGCCTTCCTTGGCCTCGTGCAGGGCCTGACAGAATTCCTTCCGATTTCTTCAAGCGCACACCTGCGAATTGTCGGCTCGTTCCTGCCCAATGCGGCGGATCCCGGAGCTGCTTTCACGGCCATTACCCAGCTAGGCACCGAGACGGCCGTCATCGTTTTCTTTTGGCGCGACATCGTCAGGATTGTCGGCGCCTGGCTCGGATCGCTGCGGGGCAAGGTTTCCAGGGACGATCCCGACGCGCGGATGGGCTGGTTGGTCATCCTCGGCAGCGTGCCTATCATCGTGCTCGGCCTGCTCTTCCAGGACCAGATCGAATCCGTCCTGCGCAGCCTGTGGATCGTCGCCACGATGCTCATCGTCTTTGGCATGATCCTCGCGGTGGCCGACGCCGTGGGCAAGCAGGAACGCGAGCTGAGCCAATTGACCTTCAAGCACGGCATCCTTTACGGGCTGGCCCAGGCCATGGCTCTCATCCCGGGCGTCTCCCGCTCCGGCGGAACCATCACGGCCGGCCTCTTGATGGGGTACACGCGTGAAGCCGCCGCACGGTATTCGTTCCTGCTTGCCATACCCGCTGTCTTCGGCAGCGGCCTGTACCAGCTGTACAAGGTGGTCTCGAAGGAAGGAATCACCGGACCCTTCGGCCTTCCGGAAACAGCCTTGGCCACCGTCATCGCCTTCGTGGTGGGCTTCATCATCATTGGCTGGTTCCTGAAATTCATTTCCACCCACAGCTACCGTGCCTTTGTGTGGTACCGCATTCTCCTGGGACTAGCCCTCTATGTATTGCTCGGTTTCAATGTCATCAGCGCCTAGCACTATGGTTGAGGCTGTGAAATCGTGGATCTCCCGCCCTGTGCCTGAACTACCCGGCAGCATGCCCCCGTTGAGGCTGTTCGACACCGCCCTCGGGTCCCTCGTGGAGGTCGAGCCACGTGCGGAGCAATCCATGTACGTCTGCGGCATCACGCCGTACGACGCCACCCACATGGGCCACGCCGCCAGCTACGTCGCCTTCGACCTGCTCAACCGGGCATGGCGGGACAGCGGCCAGCGCGTTGCGTACGTCCAGAACGTCACCGACGTCGACGATCCGCTCCTGGAGCGGGCCACCGCCACCGGCGTTGACTGGCGGGAGTTGGCGGCGAGCCAGATTGAGCTTTTCCAGACCGACATGGACGCCCTCAATGTGCTGGCCCCGAATTACTACATCGGAGCCGTCGAAGCGATCCCGATGATCGTTCCGGCTATCGAGAAATTGATCGCGGACGAGCTCGCCTACCGTGTGCACGGCACGGGTGGCGAACCCGACGGCGACGTCTACTACGACGTCGAGGCAGCCGGCAAGGCGTCGGATAGCCCGGACGCGTGGACCCTCGGGGACATTTCGGGGCTCGGCGAAGTGGAAATGCTCGAGCTTTTCGCCGAGCGCGGCGGCGATCCCGGCCGCTCCGGCAAGCGGAATCCCCTTGATCCCCTGCTATGGCGCGTTGCCCGCGACGGCGAGCCGAGCTGGCCGGGCGCAAGCCTCGGTGACGGACGTCCCGGCTGGCACATCGAATGTACGGTCATCGCGCAGAAGTACCTGCCGGAACCGTTCACCGTGCAGGGCGGCGGATCTGACCTCGTTTTCCCGCATCACGAAATGGGCGCCGGACACGCGTATTCGCTAAGCGGCATTCCCCTGGCACGCCACTACGCCCATGCTGGAATGGTGGGCCTGGACGGTGAAAAGATGAGCAAGTCCAAGGGCAACCTGGTGCTGGTGTCCAAGCTCCGTGCAGCAGGCGAAGAGCCCGCCGCAATCCGCCTGGCGATCCTGGCCAACCACTACCGCTCGGATTGGTCCTGGACCGATGAAGGCTTCGCCCAGGCCAAGGAACGCCTCAACACGTGGCGGGCCGCCCGGGACATCGCTCCCGAGGGAACAGCGGCGGAATTGCTGACGCGGATGCGTGCCGAGCTGGCCAACGACCTGAATGCTCCCGGCGCGGTCGCCGCCGTCGATGCCTGGGCCGCGGCGGCTCTCAGTAATCCGTCCACCGCTAATCCGAGTGCACTGGATTCCGCCCTGGTGAGCGACGCGATCAACGGATTGCTCGGCGTCGAGCTTTAAGCAACGCGGGGTCACTTACGGCCCATAATGTCCCCTTGGACGGGCCGTAAGTGACCCCGCGTTGGGTTAGGGCTTGTCCTTGCCCCTGCGCTTGAGATAGCGCTCGAACTCGCGGGCGATGGATTCGCCACTGGCCTCCGGCAGGTCGGCCGTGTCCTTGGCCTCCTCGAGCTGCCGCACGTAGGCGGCGATTTCGGGGTCTTCGGTGGCCAGTTCGTCCACGCCCCGCTCCCAGGCCTCGGATTCCTCGTTGAGGGCGTGGGTGTCCAGCGGCACCTGGAGCAGGTCCTCGATCCTGTTCAAGATGGCCAGTTGCGCCTTGGGGGAGGGCGGTTGGGCGACATAGTGCGGCACGGCCGCCCACAGCGACACCGTGGGCAAGCCCGCGAGCAGCGCGAATTCCGCCAGCACGCCCACAATGCCTACCGGACCCTCGTACTGCGAAGCCTCCAGGTTCAACCGCTGCCGCAATCCGCTGTCGTCCGAGGTGGTGCTCACGGGGATTGGGCGGCTGTGCGGGACATCGGCCAGAAGGGCGCCGATCAACACCACATAGTCGACCTTGAGCGTTTCAGCGTGGACCAGAAGCTCGGCCGTGTAGGCACGCCAGCGGTAGGACGGCTCGGTGCCGAGTACGAACACCACATCGACGTTGCTGTCCGGGACGCTGGCCTTGTACAAGCGCGTGGAAGGCCACTTCACTTTGCGCGTCCCGGCGGCCGTGCGTCGCACAGTCGGCCTGGTGAACTGGAAGTCGTAATAGTCGTCGGCATCAACGGATGCCACTTTCTTTCCTTGCCACAACTTGTTCAAGTAGTGCAGGGAATCGCTGGCCGCCTCACCGGCGTCGTTCCAACCTTCGAAAGCCGCGAGCATCACGGTGATGCGCTGACCTTCGGCTACAGGCTGGAGAAGGCGCTCAGGCTCCGGTGAAGTGGCCTGTCCGTCAGGGGCTCCGTCCAAACTGTTCATTCACTCACCCTACGTCCAACACCGCCACCGATGCATGGCGTGCGGGGACCGGCGTGGCCATACTTCGCCCCGGGCGTAGAGCGGCAATCGCCCTGCCTCCTTCCACGTAGACTTTAGGCATGCTTGCTTCAGCCACCCAGCCCTTTGTAAAAGCCGAGCTCAAAGCCGCGCTATGGGACATGGATGGCACCCTGGTGGACACCGAGCCGTATTGGATTGCCGCAGAGCGCACCCTCGTGGAGTCCTACGGAGGCGCCTGGAGCCATGAACAAGCCATGCAGCTCGTAGGGCAATCGCTCATGCACTCGGCCGGCATTCTCCAAAAGGCTGGAGTGAACCTGGAGAAGCGGGAGATCGTTGACTCCTTGAGCGCCCAGGTCATCGACCGCCTCCGCGTCGAGGTGCCGTGGCGGCCCGGTGCCAAGGAGCTGCTGGACGAGCTGTATCAATCGGGCGTCCGGTGCGCCCTCGTGACGATGTCCGAAGGCCCGATGGTGCGGGAGGTCGTCGCCAACCTCCCCAAGCCCTACTTCGAGTTCCTCATCACGGGGGACACCGTCAGCCAAGGAAAACCCCACCCCGAGGCGTACCTCGCCGCCGTCGAGCGGCTCCGGGACACGGATCCTGCGCTGACCGTGGATCACTGCGTCGCTCTAGAGGATTCCGTGCCGGGCGTTGCGTCCGCGATCGCCTCGGGGGTGGTCACGGTGGGAATTCCGCACCAAATGGCTTTGCCCGAGGATGCCCGCCGGGCAACCTGGGACACCCTCCAGGGACGGAGGGTCTCCGACCTTGAGGCGCTTGTCTCCGCCCGCGCTTCCGCCACCATGCCCGCTGCGGCATTCCTTGGACAGGCAAACTAAGTGAGCACTCCCCGGAACGGTGGCCACAGCACACGCAGCAGAAGGAAGGACGGGATTCCACTCGGCCGCATCGCGGGAATCCCCGTGTACCTTGCGTACTCCTGGTTCATCATCGCCGCGTTCACGGTGATCGTCTTCGGCCCGGCGCTGCTCATCCGAGACCACAGGTTGGGTATCGCCGCGTACTTCGTTGCCTTTGCTTACGCGCTGCTCCTTGCGTTCTCGGTCCTTGTCCACGAACTCGCCCATGCCTTGAGCGCCAAGGCCTTCAACTGGCCCACCGAGAAGATCGTGTTGAATCTCTGGGGCGGGCACACGCAATTCGAAAGCTTCATCGCGTCCCCGGGCCGTTCGGTGGTTGTCGCCTTGGCGGGGCCCGCCGCGAACTTTGTCCTTGCGGGGGCCACATGGCTGCTGCGAGCGGCAAATGACTTCACTGGGGTAGCGGACACGCTGACGAACATCCTCATGGCCGCCAATGTGCTCATCGGCATCTTCAATGTGCTCCCGGGTCTTCCCCTTGACGGAGGTCGCCTGGTGGAGTCCGCGGTATGGAAAGCCACGGGTAGCCAGGAAAAGGGAACGGTGGCGGCTGGCTGGGCGGGGCGGGTGATCGTGATCGTCTTGATCGTGTGGTTTATCGTGCTGCCCTTGCTGAGCGGAAATACCCCGGATCTCAGCTACACGCTCATCACCGTCCTTGTCTGCAGCTTCCTTTGGATGGGCGCCTCGGGCGCGATCAAGCAAGCGACGCTCCGTGGACGCCTCCCCTCGGTGAGTGCCGCCGCCTTGGCTGAACCCGCCGTCGGAATTCCGAACTCGGCCACGGTCGCCGAAGTCCTGCGCGTGGCACCGTACGGCACGCCCGCCGTCGTGATCTGCGGACCGGATGGCCGGCCACAGGGCCTCGTCGATCCGCATGCCGCCGCAGCCGTGCCGCCCTCCGAGGTATCCACGACCTTCGTGACCGCGGTTTCCACCCCGCTCGCCGACGGTGCCTACGTGCCCTGGACGTCCAGCGGCCAGGAACTGATCCAGTATTTGGCGCAGCTCAGCGGCGCTGAATACGCGGTCGTGGACGAACGCGGCACGGTCATGGGCCTGCTGCGTCAGCAGGCGGTAGTGACGGCCATTACAGGTAAAGTAGCCCGACGGAGCGGACGCCCGTAGGACCTTCCCGGTAGAGTTACCTGCCGGTCGTGAAATAACCCGGCCGGCAGTGTGCATCACTAAGCAGTAACTGCGGCAACAAATGACGGCCCAGCCGTACAGGAGCGAGGAAACACCCATGAGCAGCGAAACCGCCGCCAACTACACGGCCACCGGCGCCGCCGACACCGCCATTCAGCCGACTGGTGCGGCCCGGCGCCGAGGGCCCTTCCGTGTGGGCGAACGGGTTCAACTCACGGACGAACGCGGCCGGATGAACACCATCACCCTGGAGGAAGGCGGCGCTTTCCATACGCACCGCGGCTTCCTGAACCACGACGAAATCATCGGCCAGGTTGACGGTTCAGTGGTGGCCAACAACATCGGCCAGCAGTACCAGACCCTCCGTCCCTTGCTCTCGGACTTCGTGTTGTCCATGCCCCGCGGTGCCGCAGTGGTGTACCCCAAGGATGCCGGCCAGATCGTCACCATGGCCGATATCTTCCCGGGGGCCCGCGTTGTGGAGGCCGGCGTTGGTTCCGGCGCCCTTTCGATCTCCCTGCTTCGAGCAGTCGGCGACAACGGGTACCTCCACTCCTTCGAGCGTCGCGAAGAATTCGCCGACATTGCCCGCGGCAACGTGGAAACCATTTTCGGCGGTCCGCACCCGGCCTGGAAGATCTCGCTCGGCGACTTCCAGGAGGAAGTCGTCCGCTCCGAAGGGCCCGGATCCGTGGACCGCGTGGTGCTGGACATGCTCGCTCCGTGGGAATGCCTCGACGCCGTAGCCACCGTTTTGGCCCCGGGCGGCGTATGGATCAACTACGTGGCCACCGTGACCCAGCTCTCCCGTACCGCTGAAGCGATCCGCGCCGACGGCCGTTTCACGGAACCGGACGCCTGGGAGTCCATGGTGCGCGGCTGGCACCTTGAGGGCCTCGCGGTCCGTCCCGACCACCGCATGGTGGCCCACACCGGCTTCCTTTTGGTGACGCGTCGCCTCGCCGACGGCGTGACCGGGATCTCCGTCAAACGGCGACCGTCCAAGACCGAGTTCAGCGAAGAGGACCTGAATGCCTGGACTCCGGGGGCGGTAGGAGAGCGTGCGGTTTCCGACAAGAAACTGCGCCGGGCCGCGCGGGATGCGATTGCCGGCACCAACGTCAAGGACGACCCCACACCCGCTCCCTAGGGAAAGATCACAAACTGGTCCGCATTCCGGATGTCACAGGTTACCCAACGCTTTTGAGGGCTAAGGTCTATTTATAGAAAGCGGGAAGGAGCTGATGCTTCGTGGATACGTCGAACAATGACTTCGGGCGAACAACGCCGGAGGAGCCATCGAACAAGGCTGTGACTGAAGGAAAAGCGGGACACGGGGGTGGGGCAATCCAACCGGTGGACGACTCCGCGGAACTCACTGTCGCGGAACGCCAGATAAACATCCTTCGAGACAAACTGCGCCATATCGACCGTCAGCTTGCCGCCGCCACCCAGAACAACACCAAGCTCGTGACCATGCTGGAGACGGCTAAGGCCGAAATACTGCGACTCAAAGGCGCCCTCGAGCAGGACGGCCAACCGCCGTACAGCTTCGGGACCATCCTGCAGATCAATCCAAGGCGCCAGCCGACGGCAGGCAGCACCGGCCAGGCGGCCACCGAGGAATCGGTCGACATCTTCAATGCCGGCCGCAAGATGCGCGTGGGCGTCAGCCCGCTCGTTAACATCAACCAGCTGGCCGTTGGGCAGGAAGTCCTCCTCAATGAGGCCCTCCTCGTGGTGACAGGCCTGGGCTACGAACGGGCAGGCGAACTTGTCACGCTCAAGGAAATGCTGGGCACGGACCGCGCCCTCGTCGTGGGCAGGGCCGATGAAGAGCGGGTAGTCAGGCTCTCAGGCGCATTGCAGAAGGTGCACCTGCGCGTCGGCGATGCTTTGTCGCTCGATTCCCGCACGGGCTACGCACTGGAGAAGGTGCCCCGGGCAGAGGTCGAAAACCTGGTCCTCGAGGAAGTCCCGGATATTACGTACGAGGACATCGGCGGCCTGGGCCCGCAAATCGAACAGATCCGCGACGCGGTGGAACTGCCGTTCCTGCACCCGGACCTGTACCGCGAACACGGTCTCAAAGCCCCGAAGGGCATCCTGCTTTACGGTCCTCCGGGTTGCGGCAAGACGCTGATCGCGAAGGCCGTTGCCAACTCGCTCGCCGCCCGCGCCTCCGAACGGGCCGGCAACGTAGACCTGAAGAGCTATTTCCTGAACATCAAGGGGCCTGAACTCCTTGACAAATACGTCGGTGAAACAGAGCGGCACATCCGCCTGATCTTTGCGCGTGCCCGGGAGAAAGCCTCCGATGGCAGCCCCGTGGTGGTGTTCTTCGACGAAATGGACTCGCTGTTCCGCACCCGCGGCACCGGGGTGTCCTCCGACGTCGAAACAACCATCGTCCCGCAGCTCCTGAGCGAGATCGACGGCGTCGAACGCCTGGACAACGTCATCGTGATCGGTGCCTCGAACCGTGAAGACATGATCGATCCGGCTATTCTTCGTCCAGGGCGGCTTGACGTGAAGGTCAAGATCCAGCGGCCCGACGCCGAGGCGGCCGCCGACATTTTCGCCAAGTACATCACCACCGACCTTCCATTCCACGCGACGGATCTGGCAGAGCACGGCGGCGACGTCCAGGCCACGGTCGACGCCATTATCCAGCGCACCGTTGAAGCCATGTATTCGACGGAGAAGTCCAACGAGTATCTCGAAGTCACCTACGCCAACGGCGATACCGAGATGCTCTACTTCAAGGACTTCAACTCCGGCGCGGTTGTCCAGAACGTCGTGGACCGGGCCAAGAAGTACGCCATCAAGGACCTCCTGCTAACCCAGCAGAAAGGCCTGCGGATCGACCACTTCCTGCGCGCCGTCGTCGACGAATTCCGCGAACACGAGGACATGCCCAACACCACCAACCCGGACGACTGGGCACGCATCTCGGGCAAGAAGGGCGAACGCATCACCTACATCCGCACCATCGTCCAGGGCAAGGCCGGCCAGGAGCCCGGGAAGTCGATCGAAACGACTCCCAACACCGGCCAGTACCTGTGACGGCCCGGCCGGAAGGCCTGCCTTCGGACAAGCTTCCCGTGGGCGGGGCCATGCGGGTCATGGGTTCGGAAACTGAATACGGTATCCATGCGCCCTCCGCTCCGGGGGCGAACGCCACGATGATGTCCGCGCGGATCATCCAGGCCTACGCCAACCTCACGCGACAGCGGGCGGCCGGCGGGGCCGAGACCCGCTGGGACTATACGGACGAAGAGCCCCTGCATGACGCACGCGGTTGGACGGTGGAGCGCAGTGCCGCCGACCCCAGCCAGCTGACGGACAGGCCCCCCGTGCTCGACGCCGAGGCAGTCGCCTTGGCGTACGGGCGCCAGGAGCTCGAAGCCGACGGCGGCGACGAGTCAGGCTCGTTGCTGATGAACATGGTCCTCGGCAACGGGGCGCGCCTGTACGTGGACCATGCCCATCCGGAATATTCGAGTCCGGAGGTCACGAATCCCCGGGACATCGTCGCGTGGGACGCGGCCGGCGACCTCGTCGCCCTGGCCACGGTTCGGAAGGTCGCCGCGGATCCGGATCTGCCGGCCATCAACCTGTACAAGAACAACACCGACAACAAATCTGTGTCCTACGGTTCCCACGAAAACTACCTCATGCCACGGTCGGTACCTTTCGGGGACATCGTCCGCGGCCTGACGCCTTTCTTCGTCACGCGCCAGGTCATCTGTGGTGCCGGACGGCTCGGCAAGGGCCAGGACGGTTCAACCGCCGGATTCCAGATCAGTCAGCGTGCGGATTTCTTTGAGGCCGAGGTGGGACTGGAAACCACCATCAGGCGCCCGATCATCAATACCCGGGATGAACCGCACGCGACGGCGGACAAATACCGGCGCCTGCATGTCATCATCGGCGACGCCAACCTGAGCCAGGTGTCGAACTACTTGAAGTTCGGCACCACGGCTTTGGTCCTGAGCCTCATCGAAGCCGGCCAAGCTCCGAAGATCGAGGTGCATGAGCCGGTGGCCGGCCTCCAGGCAATCAGCCACGACACCTCCCTGACTGCCACGGTCAGGCTCCTTGACGGACGGCGCGTCACAGCGCTCGATATCCAGTGGATGTACTACGAGGCAGCGGCCAAACTTGGACAGGAAACCGGGGTTTCTGACTCCTTCAGCGGAGACGGCCACACCCGGGATGTCCTGGAACGGTGGGAGTCGACGCTGGGGCTCTTGGGGACCAACCCCGCCGGTGCCGCGTCATCGGTCGAATGGCTCGCCAAAATGTCCTTGCTGGATGGTTATCGGAACCGTGACGGCCTGGAATGGAACGATGCCCGCCTGGGCCTCGTCGATTTGCAATGGTCCGACGTGAGGCCGGAAAAGGGCCTCTATTACCGGATGCTTTCCCGCGACCGCATGCAGACAATCGTGGACGAAGCCACCATCAGCCGCGCTGTCGTCGAACCGCCGCCGGACACGCGCGCGTTTTTCCGCGGGAAGTGTGTTTCCAGCTTCGGCAAGGACGTGGTCGGTGCCAGTTGGGATTCGGTCATCTTCGACGTTCCCGGCATTGGAAAACTGCAGCGCGTGCCCACCCGGGAACCCCTCCGCGGCACGGAAGCACTCACCGGACAACTGTTTCGGAAACACGACACGGCGGGCGCATTCCTCCGTGAATTGCTCGGCCTGGACCCGGCCCCGCCTGCCTGAACAAGCAGCCGGCTAAAGGGCGTCAAACGGGCCCTTAAAACCGCAGCGTGGCGGCCCGCCCCGTGGCAGTATGGCATTACAGGAAGTCCCCGTTGCCGGGGATGGACAGAATGGAGAAGGAAATGGCAGCTCAGGAGCAGCAGCAACCGCAGTCGCGGGACGTCGAGGTAGAGACCGACGCCCCCGAGGCGCCGCCCGCAGCGCCGGAGGCCCAGGCCTCGGTAGCGACGCAGGGCGTGGACGATCTCCTCGACGAAATCGATGGCGTGCTTGAATCGAACGCCGAAGAGTTCGTCAGGGCATTTGTGCAAAAGGGCGGCCAATAGCCAGCCGCCAGCTAAGCCAAGGGCCCGGCCGGCGCGAGGCCGCCGGGCATCGGATGTCAGAGTCGAAGGAGCGCAGCAATGCAGGATCCATCAACCGGCCACCTGGCCACCCAAGCAACGTCTTCGTTCATAGAGCATCTGCAACGCTCCAGGCCTGAACTCCTCCCCTTTAATCAAGCGCTGCCTGCGGGACAGATTCCCCCCGTGCCCCATGCCACAACGATCGTCGCCCTCAGTTACCCCGGTGGCGTCCTGATGGCGGGGGACCGGCGTGCCACGATGGGCAATGTGATCGCCAGCAGGCACATCGAGAAGGTCTTCCCGGCCGACGAATACTCCGTCCTGGGAATTGCCGGGACCGCGGGGCTGGCCATCGACATCACGCGGTTGTTCCAAGTGGAACTGGAACACTACGAAAAGATCGAGGGCACTCTGCTGAGCCTGGACGGCAAAGCCAACAGGCTTGGCGCCATGATCCGGGGAAACCTGCCGATGGCCATGCAAGGCCTCGCGGTGATCCCGCTCTTCGCGGGCTTCGACCAGGCAGCCGGCGTGGGACGGCTTTTCTCCTACGATGTCACCGGGGGACGGTACGAGGAATTGGAGCACCATTCGGTCGGCTCGGGTTCGGTCTTCGCACGCGGCGCCCTGAAGAAGCTGTGGCGGCCGAACCTCACCGAAGACGAGGCTGTCGCCGTCGCGGTTGAGGCCCTCTATGACGCTGCCGACGACGACTCCGCCACGGGCGGTCCGGACCCGGTCCGGCAGCTCTGGCCGGTGGTCTACACCGTCAACCGCGCCGGTGCCCGACGGGTGCCGGAACGGGAGTTGGCGGCGATCGCTGGATCTATTGTTGAATCGCGCGCAGTTGCCGGACGGGAGGCCTGAGATGACCCAGCAGTTTTATGTTTCGCCCGAACAACTGATGAAGGACCGTGCGGACTTCGCGCGGAAGGGTATCGCCCGCGGCCGGTCCGTCGTCGTGATCAGTTGCGCTGACGGCATCGCGCTGGTGGCTGAAAACCCTTCGCCGTCGCTCCACAAGATCGGTGAGATCTACGACAAGATCGCGTTCGCAGCCGTGGGGAAGTACAACGAGTTTGAGAGTCTTCGGCAAGCCGGTGTCCGCTACGCCGACGTCCGCGGCTATTCATACGATCGCGAGGACGTCACCGCACGCGGTCTGGCCAGCGTCTACGCGCAGAGCCTTGGCGCCGTCTTCACTGCGGAACAAAAACCTTTCGAAGTCGAGCTGGCGGTGGCAGAGGTCGGGCACACGCAGGCCGAGGACCACCTCTATCGGCTGACTTTCGACGGCTCGATTGCCGACGAGAACGGTTTTGTGGTGATGGGCGGCTTGGCCGAGCAAGTTGCCGAGACGGTGGGCCGCGGTTGGAAGGCTGACCTCAGCCTGGCCGGGGCGCTTCGATTGGCCGTCAAGGCGCTGGCCACGGACAAGGAAGTGGACGCGCTTCCCGGGACGGCAGTCGAAGCCGCGGTGTTGGACCGGAGTCCGGAAAGCGGGCGCGGATCCCGGAGGGCATTCCGGCGGCTCAGGGCTGACGAAATCACGCAACTGCTGGCAGGGGAGGCCTGAGATGGACAAGAGGATATTCGGGATCGAAACGGAGTTCGGTATTTCGTACTCGAGCCCCGACTCACGGCCGTTGGCTCCCGAGGAAGTGGCCAGGTACCTCTTTCGCAAAGTAGTGAGCTGGGGACGCTCCTCAAACGTCTTCCTCACGAATGGCTCGCGCCTGTACTTGGATGTCGGCTCGCACCCGGAGTACGCCACCGCGGAATGCGACGACCTCGCGCAGCTGATCGCCCACGACAGGGCGGGGGAGCTCATCCTCGATGACCTCGTTGATGAAGCACAGGCCCGGCTTGCGGCGGAGGGATTCAACGGAACGGTCTACCTGTTCAAGAACAACACCGATTCCGCCGGCAATTCCTACGGCAGCCACGAAAACTACCTGATTCCGCGGCGGGGCGAGTTCTCGCGGCTCGCGGAGATCCTCATTCCCTTCCTCGTCACGCGTCAGCTGATCGCAGGTGCGGGCAAGGTCCTGAAGACGCCCCACGGGGCCACGTTCGCGTTCTCCCAGCGTGCCGACCACATTTGGGAAGGCGTGTCTTCGGCGACGACGAGATCCCGCCCCATCATCAACACCCGTGACGAGCCGCACGCCGATGCCGAGTTCTTCCGTCGTCTGCACGTGATCGTCGGCGATTCCAACATGTCCGAGACCACCGCGCTCTTGAAGGTGGGAACGGTGGATCTGCTCCTGCGCATGATTGAGGCCGGAGTGATCATGCGGGACATGCGGATGGAGAACCCCATCCGAAGCATCCGGGAAATCTCCCATGATCTCAGCGGTAAGGCTTTGGTTCGCCTGGCCAACGGCAGGCAACTGACGGCCCTGGACATCCAGCGGGAGTACCTTGCAAAGGTCACCGCTTTTGTCGCATCGAATGGAGCCCACAATCCGCACGTGCCGCTCATCCTGGATCTTTGGGAGCGGACGCTGGACGCGATCGATAGCGGCGATACCAGCGGAATAGACACGGAAGTGGACTGGGCCATCAAGAAGAAGCTGATGGATGGGTACATGCGCCGCCATGGAATCGGCCTGGACTCCCCGCGGATCGCGCAATTGGACCTGACGTATCACGACATCTCACGCAAGCGCGGGCTCTTCTTCCTGCTCCAGTCCCGCGGCGCGGCGCGGCGTCTGGTTGCCGACACGGACATCAAGGATGCAGTGGATGCGCCGCCGCAGACCACCCGGGCAAAACTCCGCGGCGACTTCGTCCGGCGCGCCCAGGAACTCGGCCGTGACTACACCGTGGATTGGGTCCATCTGAAGTTGAACGACCGCGCGCACCAGACGATTTTGTGCAAGGATCCCTTCCGCAGCGTCGACGAAAGAGTAGATGCCCTCCTGGACTCGATGAGCTGACTCCCAGCTTCACCCGCTACTCTGGAGGTTGGCCTTTTAACAGGCCTCTACGCGCATGGCCGAGCCTGGCCCGTCCATGCCCTCCTTTTGCCCCGACGAAAGTTCAATTTGTGCGACGTCTACTAGCAATTCTTATCCCCGGCCTCTTGCTGATGACCGCATGCGGCGGAAGCCCGGCACCAACAGCAACCCCGGAGCCCACCAGTCAGTCCGCCGGCGAAGTCGCCAAGCTGGATTCCCTTAAGGTCTCCGACAATGGAGACAAGAAGGCACCCGGCCTGGAATTCAACAAGCCGGTGGACGTAACGCAGCCGACCATCAAAATGGTCAGCGACGGCACCGGCGACAAGGTGAAGGCCGGACAGGTGGCGCAGATCACCTACATTGCCGTCGACGGCAAGGACGGCAAGACCCTCGAAGACACTTTCCCGACAGGGTCCCAGCCCGTCGAACTGAACGACCAGCTCAAGACCGGCAGCGCTGTGCTCTACAACGCTCTGGTCGGTGCGAAGGTCGGCGCCGACATCGCTTTCGCCGTCCCGGGAACTCCTGCTTCGGCTGAAGCAGCGGCAACGTCATCCCAGCTGGTGGTCTTCAAGGTCACCGGCGTCAAGGACGCTGTCAAGCCCCTGGACAAGCCCGAGGGCGATACCGTTAACCCGCCCGCCGGCCTCCCCACGGTCAAGGTCGACGACAAGGGAATTCCGCAGATTTCCGTTGACGGCGCGAAGGCGCCGTCGGCCCTCGTCGCCCAGGACCTCATCAAGGGCAAGGGCGCGGTCGTCAAGGAAACGGACACCCTGACGGTCAACTACGTCGGCGTCACCTTGGCTGATGGCAAGAAGTTCGACTCCAGCTACGACAAGGGCCAAACCGCCAGCTTCGCGCTCAACGGCGTCATCAAGGGCTGGACGCAAGGCCTTGCCGGCAAGACGGTCGGCTCCCGCGTCCTCTTGGTCATTCCCAAGAGCCTCGCGTATGGCGACGGCGCCGCGGCCCAGGGCCAGCCCACAGGCGACCTCGTCTTCGTCGTGGACATCCTGGGCGCCCAGTAAGCATCCGCAAACCTCCATAACACCGTCCCTATCAAATTGAGGAGTACCCATGTCATTTGGTCAGCGCGATTACGACCGCACTAAGCCGGAGATCGACTTCCCGGAGGGCGACGTCCCGACGGAACTCGTTATCAAGGACATCATCGTTGGTGACGGCGCCGAGGCTCAGGCCGGCGACACCGTCTCCACCCACTACGTTGGCGTTGCTTGGTCCACCGGCGAGGAATTCGACGCGTCCTGGGGCCGCGGCGCACCGCTGGACTTCCGCGTGGGAGTCGGCCAGGTCATCCAGGGGTGGGACCAAGGCCTGCTTGGCATGAAGGTCGGCGGCCGCCGTCGCCTTGAAATCCCGTCCGAGCTTGCCTACGGCTCCCGTGGAGCGGGCGGGGCCATCAAGCCCAACGAAGCCCTCATCTTCGTGGTGGACCTCGTAGCAGTCCGCTAGGTTTCGCAGCATGGGAAGGCGCGTCTGCAGCCGGAGAAATCCGGCTGCAGACGCGCCTTCCGCCTTTGCCGGAGGAATTTAGTAACGTAGCAGGCGTGTCCGCATCACGTACCGAACGACTCCTGAACCTGCTGATCGCCCTTCTGAACACGAAATACGGGCTGTCACGGGCCGTTCTCAGGCAGCAGGTCTATCACGATTCCGGCGAGAGCGACGTCGCGTTCGGACGCATGTTTGAGCGGGACAAGGCGGAGCTGAAGCGGTTTGGCTTCGACATCGAAACGCTCCTTGACCACGGTTTCGGCTCGGACGATCCCGCTTCGACCCGATACCGGATCGGCAAGGAGTCCAATCGATTGCCGTACGTGCACCTGACGCCGGCCGAGGGCACGGTTTTGCTTCTGGCCGCGCAGCTGTGGGAACGCGCGGCGCTTGGCTCTGCCGCCGCAAGCGCGCTACGTAAGCTGCAGGCTTCCGGCGACCTTGCCGACGTCGAACTCCCCGCCGGAGTCCAGCCGCGCATCAAGCCCGCCGGCCAGGCTTTTGACGACATCATCGTGGCCATGAACGGCCGGCACCCTGTGAGTTTTGGCTACCGTGCCGCGAGTACCGGCAAAGACGAAAGCCGGATGGTAGAGCCCTGGGGCCTCGGGAGCCGGTTCGGCCAGTGGTACCTGGTGGGCTACGACAGGGGCCGGAAAGCGAAACGGTTTTTCAGGCTGTCCCGGATGACGAGCGATGTTCACGTTGAGACGGCGTATCACTGCGAAATCCCCCCAGGGTTTGATACCCGTGCCGAACTGGACGGCCTCAATGAACTTCCCTTGCAGGAGGCCCAGCTCGACGTCGCCGAAGGCCGTCTGCTGGGTCTTCGCAAGCGCGCGGTGGGTGTCGGCGGAGCCGGAGGCGTCAGTGGCTCCCGGATGGGAAGGGACCGCCTCTCCGTGCCGTACCGGGACAGCGAACTGCTCGCCGAAGAACTGGCCTCCTACGGTCCCCACGTGCTCGTGGAGGGACCTCCCGAGCTGCGCGACGCCGTGATCCGTCGCCTTGAGGCTGCCGCCGCGTTCGCCTCGAGCCCCGCCGTCGAGGTCCGCTTCGAAGACGCCGGACCGGCACCGCGGGCGCGTAAGCGGACCTCGGAAGACCAGCTCAACCGCATGCTCCAGCTGGTCCCCTTCCTTGTCCATAACCAGGGCCTGCCCATCCAGGAAGTGGCGGACCGTTTCGGTGTCACCCGCGAGGAACTAGTCGAGGACCTGAAGATCCTGATTTGCTCCGGCCGCCCCGAAGGCTATCCGGATGACTTGTTCGATATCGATTGGGAAAACGAGCACGTCTACATCCGCGAGCACCTCGACCTCAACCGGCCCATCGGCTTCAGTGTTGACGAGGCTTCCGCCCTGCTGACGGGCTTGGCGACCCTGGGCGGGCTTCCCGCCCAGGCCGGAATGTCGGAGGACGAGCAAAGCGGAGCCCTGCAGTCAGTAACACTGAAGCTCACCGGCGCGGCAGGGGAGGCCGGCCGTTTGGCGGCGGCAGTCGCCGGCCCGCCCGTCGCCCCGGCCGACGCCGGGGCGTTCGACACCATCACCCGCGCGATCCAGGCGGGCCGCCAATTGCGGCTTCGCTACCTGTCGCAGCAGCACGACTCCGTGTCCGAACGGGACGTCGACCCTTTCCGGCTTTATTCCTTGGACAACACCTGGTACTTCGAGGCGTACTGCCACAGCAAAGCCGGGCTGCGGAACTTCCGCCTGGACCGCATCGAGGAGATCGAGCCCAACGGCCGTTCCGTTTCCAAGAGCGCAAGCACCGAGGAGGGCGTCCCGGTGAAGCTGTACACACCGAACGACGACGACGTGGTGGTCGTGCTCCAGCTGACCCGGCAAGGCGCGGGGCTGGCGGATGACTATTATGCGGAACGGACGGCCGTGCTTCCCGACGGCGGCTTGCTTGCCGAGGTCCGGTTCGGAAATGCGGACTGGTTGCCGATGTTTGTCGCACAGCACGGCGGTGCGGCCCGCATACTGGCGCCAGAGGGGCTTGCCGACGCCTCGGTCGCCTGGCTGGCTGCCGCACTTGCGCAGTACAAGCAATGAAGGCTGGTTAGACTACTCAGATGCCTTGGTGGTCCTGGATCCTTTTATGGCTCGCGCTGATCGCGGTGTCGCTGCTTTGCTACGTCCTGTTGGGCGTCCGGCTTTTCCGGAAGTTCATGGCCACGGTGCGTGAATTGAGTGCCGCAGGGGAGCGGCTGGGGCACCGCACGCACCTTCCCGAACGCCCCGACGACGACGGCGAGTCTCCAGTGAAAGAGTTCGGTGCGGCCGTTTTTGCCTCACCGGAACAGATGCGTCATGATTACGTGACGGCCAAGGCCTCCCGCCAGGAAGCGCGTCGCCAGAAGCGCGTTAAGCGCAAAGCGGAACGGGGCCAACCCCAGTCTCTGCACGACATCGATTTCAGTTAGACGTAGGATGTATTCCAACGAAAGGACTTCCCGTGGGACGACTATTTGATGGCCCTTGGCCAATTGTCATTATCATCATCGTGGCCCTGCTGCTCTTCGCGGCACCCAAGCTGCCTGCCATGGCCCGCAGCCTCGGCCAATCGATGCGCATCATCAGATCCGAAGTCAAGGAAATGAAGAACGACGGCAAGCCGGCGGCCAAGGACGACACGGACCCCGTTGAAGGCAAAGTGGTCAACCACCCCGAAGCGAACAAGAGCGGCAACGACACCGACGTTCCGCCTGCAAGCCGTAGCTAAGCAGTAGTGGCAACGAAGACGGGCCGCAAAGCCAACCCCGAAGGGCGGATGGCGCTCCTAGACCACCTGAGGGAGCTTAAGAACCGGCTGATCAAGTCTGCCATCGGCATTCTCCTAGGCGCCGTGGCAGGGTGGTTCCTCTATGAGCCGGTAGTCAACAGCCTGTCGGATCCATTGGTCAAGATCGCGCAGGAGACCAAACGCACCGCGGTCCTGAACTTCGCTAGCGTGGCCGATCCCTTCGACTTCAAGCTCCGCATTGCTATCCAGATCGGCCTGGTACTCTCAAGCCCTATCTGGATCTACCAGGTCTGGGCATTCATCACTCCCGGCCTGACCAAGAAGGAACGCCGGTACACGCTCGGGTACATGGCCGCCGCTGTGCCATTGTTCCTGGTTGGCGTGTACGTCGCCTGGCTGGTGATTCCGAACGTCGTGCGGGCACTGCTGCAGTTCACTCCACAAAACGGTGCCAACAACATCGACGCTGCCCAGTACTTGACGTTCGCTACGCACATGCTTCTTTTCCTGGGTATCGCCTTCCTGGTACCGGTGGTGCTGGTGGGCGTCAACATGGCGGGCGTCTTGAGCGGCAGGACCATCCTCAAGGCCTGGCGCATCACGGTCTTTCTCGTGTTTGTCCTGGCAGCGGTTGCCGCGCCCGGTGCTGACGCGCTGTCAATGTTCATGCTTGCCGGCCCGCTCCTGGTGCTGTTCTTCGCCGCGATTGGTCTCTGCATGCTGAACGACAAACGTCGCGCCCGCCAGCAGTCGAAGATTGCCGCCGAGACGGAAGCCACGGCCGACCTCGCCACACCCGCCTCCGATCTGGAGAACCTGTAGTCCCACGGCCACTAGGCTTGAAGCATGTCCTCCAATTCAGGGGCCCTTTCGCCCTCAGAAGCCTTTCAAGCAGCAGCGCAACGGAGTGCCGAGTCGAAAACCTATCTTGGCACCTTTGCCCAGTCGCTGGAGTTCGAGCTTGACCCTTTCCAGCGTGACGCGTGCCGTTCGCTCCAGGAAGGCAACGGAGTACTCGTGGCGGCGCCCACGGGGGCCGGGAAGACAATCGTCGGCGAGTTCGCCATCTACTTGGCCCTCGAACGCGGGCTCAAGGCGTTCTACACGACGCCGATCAAAGCGCTGAGCAACCAGAAGTTCTCCGAGCTATCGGCGAAGTACGGTGCCTCAAGCGTGGGACTGCTGACCGGCGACACCACCATCAACGGCGAGGCTCCGATCGTGGTGATGACCACTGAAGTCCTGAGGAACATGCTGTATGCCGATTCGGACACCTTGGGGGACCTTGGCTACGTCGTGATGGATGAGGTGCACTACCTGGCAGACCGCTTCCGCGGCGCAGTCTGGGAAGAAGTGATCATCCACCTGCCCAGCGAAGTGCAAGTGGTTTCCTTGAGCGCCACGGTGTCCAACGCGGAAGAGTTCGGCGCGTGGCTGGACACGGTGCGTGGACACACCGACGTGATTGTCTCCGAACACCGTCCCGTCCCCTTGTGGCAGCACGTCATGGTGGGGCGTGAAATTGTTGATCTCTTCGCGGGGGATACCACCTTTGACGAGATCGCTCCGGAGGCAGCAGACGGCGAAGGATCCGTGCCGGAGCCAGTCCGGGAGCCCGACAGGAACCCCCCGCAAAGGGAATTCGAGGTCAACCCGGAGTTGCTTTCCATGGCACGGGCGGAAAGCCAGATGAACTTCCGCGGCCGCTTTGGCCATGGCGGACGCAGCCGCCGGCGGCAGGACCGCCAGCGTGACAACACAGCCAGTGAGCAGCGCAGCCCGGTGCGCAAGGCCAGCCGGCCCCAGATCATTGCGAGCCTGGACCGTCAAGGACTGCTTCCGGCCATTACCTTCATCTTCTCCCGCGCCGGTTGCGACGGAGCTGTTGCGCAGTGTGCCGCGGCCGGGCTGTGGCTCACGACCGAGCGCGAACAGCAGATCATTGCGTCCCGGGTGGACGAGGCGAGCCGGGAGATTCCCGCCGACGACCTCGATGTCCTGGGCTTTTGGAGTTGGCGCGACGGGCTGCTCCGCGGGCTCGCGGCGCACCACGCCGGTTTGCTGCCGACCTTCAAGGAAGTCGTCGAGAAACTCTTCGCCGATGGCCTGGTCAAAGCCGTTTTCGCCACGGAGACCCTCGCCCTGGGCGTCAACATGCCCGCACGCTGTGTCGTCCTGGAGAAGCTCGACAAGTTCAACGGCGAAGCCCACGTCAACATCACCGCGGGGGAGTACACCCAGTTGACCGGCCGGGCGGGACGGCGCGGAATCGACGTCGAAGGCCACGCAGTGGTGCTTTGGCAACCGGGTACGGATCCTGCTGCCGTCGCCGGCCTCGCTTCGCGGCGCACCTATCCGCTCAACTCAAGCTTCCGCCCTACCTACAACATGAGCATCAACCTGATTGCCCAGTTCGGGCGGCCCCGGGCACGGCAGATCCTCGAATCGTCGTTCGCCCAGTTCCAGGCGGACCGTTCAGTCGTCGGGCTGGCCCGGCAGGTGCGAAGCCGTGAAGAGTCCCTGGCCGGCTATGCCGAATCCATGAAGTGCCACCTCGGCGATTTCACTGAGTACGCCAAGCTCAGGCGGGATCTCAGCGAGGCAGAACAATTCGCCTCGAGGAGCACCTCGCGGGCCCGCAAGTCGCTGACCGTTGACTCCCTGAGCCGGCTCATGCCCGGCGACATCGTCAAGGTTCCGGGCGGACGCACGCCGGGTTACGCCGTCGTGCTCAATGCCGATCCGAACTCGCGCGAACCTCGGCCCGCGGTCCTGACGGAAGACAACCAGCTTCACAGGATCGGTGCCCACGAAGTCGAAGGGCCGGTTGATCCCGTGTCCTGGATCCGGATTCCCAAGGCGTTCAACGCCAAGCTGCCCAAATCCCGCCGTGATCTGGCATCCGCCATGCGGAATGCCGTGCGGGAGGGGCGTCCGCCGGCCCGCGGCACGAACCGGAGCGAGGACTTCGGGCGCGCCCGCTACATGCCGGACCAGGAAAAGAAGATCGCAGACCTTCGCCGGGCGCTGCGGGCCCATCCGTGCCACGGCTGCAGCGAGCGTGAGGACCATGCCCGTTGGGCCGAACGCTGGTGGAAACTGCGGCATGAAACCGATGGGCTCATCCGGCAGATCCAGGGCCGTACCAATACGATCGCGAAGACATTTGACCGGGTCTGCGATGTCCTCGCCGTTTACGGTTACCTCCAGACGTCCGACGCCGGCCATGTCACCATCAGCGCGGACGGCCAGCGCCTGCGCCGCATCTACGGCGAAAAAGACCTACTGATCTCCCAATCCATCCGCCAAGGGGCCATCAAGGACCTCGATGGCGCCGAACTGGCTGCGCTGGCCAGCACGATGGTCTACCAAGCCAAGCGCGACGATCGCGGCCTGCGACCCAAAATGCCGTCCGTATCCCTCGAAACGTCCGTGGACATCGTGGTCCGGGAGTGGTCTGCGTTGGAGGACGTCGAGGACAAGAACAGGCTCCCGCTCACCGCCGAACCGGAGCTGGGACTTGTCTGGCCCATCTTCAAGTGGGCGAAGGGCCGCCATCTCCAGGAGGTCCTCAGCGGCACCGACCTCGCTGCAGGCGACTTTGTGCGCTGGGCGAAGCAGGTCATCGACCTGCTGGACCAGATGGCGAAGATTCCAGGGCTCGAACGGCGCCAAACCAAGATGTGCCGCGAAGCGATCGATCTGGTCCGGCGCGGCGTCGTCGCCTACTCCAACGTCTCCTGACACACCACAGATTCCCAGCAAGGAGCATATCCATGACTCATCCAGGCGTGCCCGCCGAAACCCGGCCCCGCAAGGTCACGATGTACCGGAACGGCTCCGTCTACACAGCCGCTGATCCCTTCGCGACGGCAATGCTGGTTGACGGTGACACTGTTGCCTGGGTTGGCTCTGAGCAGGCTGCAACATCGATTGCCGACTCATCGATGGAGGTGATCGATCTCCGGGGAGCCTTGCTGGCGCCCGGTTTCGTAGACTCCCACATGCACCTCACGGAGACCGGAATTGCTTCCGATTCCCTCCACCTGGCCGGGGTCCGCTCGGCGCGGGAGCTGCTCGACGCCGTCGCCCTGGCCGCCAAGGCACTCGGTACCAGCGGCGTCGTGCTTGGCCACGGTTGGGACGAGTCGGTGTGGTACGAAAAGACGCTGCCCACGCCCGAGGAGCTCGACCGCGCCGCAGGCGGGCGCAAGGTGTACCTGGCGCGCGTAGATGCGCACTCGGCTCTTGCCTCATCCGCCTTGGCATCCGCGGCCGGGCTGGACGGCCTCGATGGCTACGACGGTTCGGCGCACGTCCTGAGGGCCGCCCACGCCGCGGCCCGGCTGGTCGCCAGGCAGTTCCCCGACTCCGAGCGCCGCCGATACCAGGAACTGGCCCTGCGCGAGGCTGCGGCCCACGGCTATGTCGCCTTGGCCGAGATGGCGGCCCCGCACATTTGCAGCGTCGACGACCTTCGGATGTCTGCGTCGTGGAACTCTGCGTCGTGGAAGGAGGGCAGCGCGGGCGTGCCCGGGATCCTTCCCTATTGGGGCGAACTCGCCACATCGGCCGAGCACGCCTCTGCCATCCTGGAAGGCTTGGGCGTGCCCGTCCTTGGCCTGGCGGGGGACTTGAACATCGACGGTTCCATCGGTTCGAGAACGGCTGCCCTCAGCGCAGACTACGCCGACGCTCCAGGCCACCGTGGAAGCCTCTACGTCTCCGTCGACGAAGCCGCCGGCCACATTGCGGCCTGTTCAGCGCTCGGTATCCAGGCAGGCTTCCACGTCATTGGCGACGCAGGACTGAAGACGGCGCTGGACGCTTTTGACGTTGCCGCATCGGAGGTGGGGGAGCAGCGGGTCCGTGCCGCCGCGCACCGTCTTGAGCATGTGGAAATGGCCGATGCCGGCGATCTCGCCCGGCTTGCGAAATATTCGATCACAGTGAGCGCACAGCCCGCCTTCGATGCCACCTGGGGCGGGGCGGGAAAACTATACGAGCAGCGCCTGGGGGCGCGAAGCGTGGCCATGAACCCCTTCGCTTCGTATTACTCCACGGGCGTGCCGGTGTGCTTCGGAAGCGATAGCCCGGTCACCCCGTTGCGCCCATGGTCCAGCGTCAGGGCATGCTTGGAACACAGCAATCCGGATCAGCGCATTTCGGCGCGGGCAGCGTTCCTCGGACACACCCGGGCCGGTTGGCGGGCCGGCAAAGAGCGCAATCCGCTGATGGGACAGTTGGTTCCCGGGGCACCTGCGAGTTTTGCGGTGTGGGAAGTCGAAGAGCTGATGGTGCAGGTGGCCGACGACCGCGTCCAGTCCTGGTCTACCGATCCACGTGCACGGACGCCCCTCCTCCCCGCGCTGGACAGCGGTAGCGATCCCGCTTGCCTGCAGACCGTACGCGAAGGCCAGGAGATCTTCGCGAGCGAAATTTTGCGGTCATAGTTGCAGATAGCTTTGCTGGTCCTGGGGGCCCTGACCTGCATGTATGGATAAAGCCCCAGCTCAGGCGGCGCTTGACAGGATTTGTGAAGTCCGTAGCATTTAGGGTCAACAGGCTTCCACAGGAAATACCTGGTTGTCTGGCCGCGGTGGGGTCCGCTGCCAAAAACAGTCAACGGACCCGTTTTCCAAGACCGTGGCACTCGTAGTGGGCAGGTCCACTGCGCCGCAGAAAACGGTTCGGCCTCGAGTTCAACACGCGTGCCGGCACTGGACCTGCGCTAGTGGGCCTGCCCGCGGCCAAGTGAGACCCATGTGGCGGACGCCACAGGTGTCCCCAGGTACGTCAAGTTGTCGTTCTATAATGGAGAGTTGCGCCTGAATGCCAGCCACGCTGCTGCTCCGGCCCACTGACCGCTCCATCAAGGAAAGGCCTCTTCTTGCGTGTCCTGACGATCATCCCCACGTACAACGAGCTGGAATCGCTACCCAAGACCCTCGGACGGCTGCGCGCGGCTGTGCCCGCCTCAGACGTCCTGGTTGTCGACGACAACAGCCCTGACGGCACGGGACAGCTAGCCGACAGCATCGCCGCCGAGGACGGCCAGGTCCATGTCCTGCACCGCAAGGGCAAGGAAGGCCTCGGAGCCGCGTATATCGCCGGATTCAAATGGGGCATGGCCGCCGGCTACGACGTCCTTGTCGAGATGGACGCCGATGGTTCGCACCAGCCCGAGCAGCTCCCGTTGCTGCTTGACGCGATCAACGACGGCGCCGACCTTGCGATGGGCTCACGCTGGGTTCCCGGTGGCGGCACGGTGAACTGGCCGTTCTACCGTCAAGCGATTTCACGCACGGGGAGCACCTACGCCCGGCTCATGCTTGGCTTGAAGATCAAGGACATCACCGGCGGCTACCGCGCGTTCCGGCGCAGCACGCTAGAGGCGCTCAAGCTGGACCAGGTCGAATCGGTTGGCTACGGTTTCCAGGTGGATCTGGCGTGGCGGGTCGCCAAGCTCGGCCTGAAGATCGTCGAATGCCCCATCACATTTGTTGAGCGCGAGCTTGGTGCCTCCAAGATGAGCGGCAATATAGTTGTTGAGGCCATGATCAACGTCACCAAGTGGGGGCTCGCCTCCCGGTGGGCCGCGCTGACCCGGAAGAAGACCCCGGTCTCAAAGTAGGCTTAACAGACAAGGCCGGTTCCGCACTCTCTGAAGAGTGCGGAACCGGCCTTTTCCGCAGTCCGGCGCTATTTGACCAGGTTCGGCCACCGCTTGGACGTCAGTGCTTTGTTGCCGCGCTTGCGAGCGATGGAGGTTCGGCCCAGCCAACTCCGGCCCCGGGGCGGCCTCGCCTCTGGAAGGGCTTGCGCGGAGATTCCGGATGCCGGTCCGGGTGCTGCCGGCTGGCCCGGGCACAGGTCCGTGATCAGTCCCATTCCCGCGCATGCCCGCACTTCGCGGATTCCCACCACTGCGGCGCGTTTTGTCTCAAAATCCTTCGAGACCGCCATGACGGTCCCGTCCGCTGCCTTAAGCCGGAACCTGTAGCGTTCCCGGGCATCGACAAATAGTTCAAACTTTCCTGCCACGCTGACCTCCCCAATAGAGACATATCGTCCTTCTAACGACCGTACCCGGCGGTCACCTCAAAGCAAAGCACCCTTAGCGTTTAGCCCCTTGCGCCGCACAGATCCCGGATTCCGCAGGGATGTGGTTGCCGGATGGGGCGTCGACGTGTAGTTTTGGCGATGCAAAGTAAGCTTAGTAATACCCGCCACCGCCGGGTCCGCGGTTCAGCAGGAGGTACACCAGTGGGTATCGGATCATCCATCTTCCTTATTGCGATAGGCGCCATTCTGGCCTTCGCGATCCCCGGAGATGTCGTGTCATTCATCGACCTCCATATGGTCGGCTACATCCTCATGGTCGTCGGCGTCATCGGCTTGATCGTTTCCCTCTTCGTGTTCGGCCCGCGCCGGACCCGTCGAATCAGCGAAAGCCGCGCCACAGTAGACCCCGTCACGGGGGACCGCATCGTGACCAGGGACACCCGCGACGGCGGAATCTAGCAACAATAGGAACGAAGGGGAGGGTCGGCGTGCCGGCCCTCCCCTTTTCCATGTGCCCGGACGGCGATCAAACGCATTGTTGCCCGTCCTCAGACCAAGCGCCGGTTCCTAACCGCCGTTTCCCTTGCCGTTGCCCTTGTGGCGCCCCGGCGGCACCGGTGCTACAGGAGCCGGAGCAACCGGCGTCGATATCTCAACGCTCGGTGAAGGCGTCGGCGTGGGGGTGCTGGGCGTGGGCGTTGCCGAGACGGACGGGTCCGGTGCGGCGGGCGCAGGCGGCTGGAAGGCACTCACACCAACAATCACCAGTGCGGTGGTAAGAAGTGCCGCACCGACGGCCCACGCCTTTCGGCGCGCTCGGATTACGGGCTTCCCCCGCCCCGCCATTGCCGCGGGCTGCACCCCCATCTGGGCGGTGGCCTTCGCTGTGCGGGGCGGGCGATCGGGCATGCGGGGAAGGCTCTGCGTGGCTCCATTCGGGGCAACCGGCGTTGGCGCGGGAACGCCGGAACTGAAGGCATCCCGCAGTGCTTGCTCAACCTCCAGTGCGCCGGGCCGGGCGGAGGGCTCAGCCGATGTCATGGCGGTGAGGAGGTCAACCCACCGCGTCCCGAGGGCCGCCGGCACACGGGGCGGCCGGTGGAGCCGCGCAACGGCCGACTCCACGCTGGTTCCCGGGTACTCGAGCTTTCCGGTCAGGCATTCGAGGAGGAGAAGGCCGAGGGAGTAGATATCGCTGGCCGGTCCGAGGGCAGAGCCGGTGGCCTGTTCCGGACTCAAGTACGCGGCGGTTCCCACCATGGTGCCCGTTGCCGTCAGGCGCGTTCCCTCGATGATGCGGGCGATTCCGAAGTCGGTGAGCTTGGGCCGGATGGGAGACCCTACCGGGGCTTCAGGCAGGAGGACATTCGCAGGTTTGATATCGCGGTGGATGATCCCGCGCCCATGGACGTATTCCAGGGCCGACGCCAGATCCGCTCCTATGTGGGCTACGTCTTGGGTCGTCAGCGGCCGGTCCCGCAATCTGGAATACAGATCCGGACCATGAATCAGTTCCATAGTGAGGAATGTCCGGGCATGCTCCGGGTCCCGATCGTCGGTACCGGCATCGAAGAGAGTCACGAGTGACGGATGGTTGAATGTCGCCAGGAGCCGCATCTCGTTTTCATGCCGGGCAAGCTCGTCCGGCCCTCCGAGCTGGGGAGCAAAGAGCTTTAGCGCCACGTCGCGGCCTAGCCTCTCGTCCTGTGCCCGGTACACCGACGCAGTCGCGCCGCGGCCGATCAGGGTTCCCAGCCTGTACCGACCCGCAATAAGAGCATCGCTGTCTCCAGTGATAGGGCCATCCGGCACGGGTTTACCTCGCATTCTTCGAACCGACGGAGCCCGTACAGTCTAGGCCCCCTTTGCCGGGGACATGGACATTCGTCCCCTGTGGGGTAATCGTCCCGAATGGAGGGAAGGTTACGGTTCGGCGCGGCGGGCCAGATCGAGCTTCCCATCGCTTCAAGCTTGGTGCTGCCGCGTAGGCCCCTACCGCGTAGGCCCTACCGCGTAGGCCCCTACCGCGTAGGCCCTACAAAGAAGGTGCTCATCGACTGACCGGTTCAGGGTTGCCGAGGAGTCGCAGTTCATCGCGCCGGGGGAGCCCCTCCCAGTCGCCGGGCACGAGACACGCAAATGCACCGGTTCTGACGGCTGTCTGAAGACGCTCCCGAGCCCCCAAGCCTTCGACGAATTCGGCGAGGTATCCGGCCACGAACGCGTCGCCGGCGCCCACGGTATCGAGGACGTCGATTTCCATGGCTTCCTGTCGGAAGAGTTGGCCGTCGATGAATGCCAACGCGCCATCTGCGCCCAACTTGATAATCACTTGGCCCGGACCCATGGCGGCGATGCGTCTGGCGGCCTCTTCGGCGTCGCGGACTGTCCCGACTGCGAGTTCGGCCTCCTCAAGGCCCGCGAAGACGATGTCCACGTGCGGGATGATCTCGCGGTAGGCGCTTCCGGCGGTCTCGGCGTCCCAGAGCTTGCTGCGGTAATTCAGGTCGAAAGATACCGGAACACCGGCTGCTTTGGCTGCGGCGACAGCGTAGTGAAGGGTGGAAGCGGCCTGCGGAGAGAGTGCCGGGGTGATCCCGCTGACATGGAGCAACGCCGCCCCCGCAATCAGCCGTTCGTCGACGTCGTCGGGCGCAATCCGGGAACCCGCACTGCCGGAGCGATAGTACGCAACTTTCTGGGCTGTGGGGGTCCGGCGTTCCTTGACCATCAGGCCGGTCGGCGCGTCGTCGTCCACCGTCACGTGGACGACGACGCCCTCTGCGCGGATCTCCCGCTCTACAAGCTGGCCGAGGGAATCCGCGCCGATGCGGCTGCACCAGACAGCTTGGACACCCAGGCGTTGCAGGCCGATGGCGACATTGGACTCAGACCCTCCGATGCCGAGGCTCATGGTGGCCGCATGGGCCAGCGGGCCGGCCTTGTCCGAAGCCATGAGCGCCATGGTTTCGCCAAGGGTGACGACATATGTTCCGTGACTCATCGGGATTCACGCGCCCCATCAACGAGGTTCCGGACCCGTCGCGCCCGCGTGGTCAACTCAGGCAGACTCCCGCCCTTGAAGGCATCGCCGAGGAGCGGCCCTCCGAGGCTCACCGCCAATGCGCCTGCGCGGATCCATGCAGGTACGTCTTCGATAGTGAGGCCGCCTGACGGGACCACTTGGATGTCAGGGAAGGGGCCGCGGAGTTGCGATATGTAGCCGGGCCCGACCGTGGATGCGGGGAAGAGTTTGACGGCGGTGGCGCCTAGCTTCCAGCCGGTGTGGAGCTCGGTGGGAGTGAGCCCACCGGGAAAGACGGGCACGCCGCGTCGAGTGCAGGCAGTGATGACGTCCGGTTCGGTGATGGGCGTAACGATGTACGCGGCGCCCAGGTCGAGTGCCGTTTCGGCCTCAGCAGGAGTGGTCACCGTGCCGACGCCGATTTCCACGGCATCGCCGAAGCGATCGAGCAACAGGGGAAGCTCCTCAAACACTCCGGGCGTGCTCAAGGTCAACTCGATACTGAGCACGCCGCCGACCCGAAGGGCTTCGATGACGGGGCTGTAGTCCTTGGCATGCTTGGCCCGCAACACTGCCACGACCCTGGTGTCGAGGAGGATGGCGGATGGCGCCGGACTGGAGACGGTGTCCGGGGTTTCGAGATGGAACATGGATGCCCTTCGTATCTTGGTTGGCTGGCGGGCCTTCCCGACGGCGGCACTTGCCGCCGTCGGTTGCCCTTCGGGTGCTATTGGACGGGCTGCGCTTCGGAGGTCACCGCGATAATCCCGCTTTTGCCGTGTGCCGCGTCCTCGGGGTCCGTGAGGTCGCGGTTCAGGGTTTCCGGTGACATGCGGGTGGCGATGAAGCTGATCAGCATGGTCGCCGAGATATAGATCGCCACGGGAATCCAGGAGTTGCTGAACATCCCCAGCAGTGCCGCGCAGATCATGGGAGCGATGCCTCCGCCGATGATGGAAGAGAACTCGCGGCCCAAGGTGACGCCTGCGTAGCGGTAGCGGCTGCCGAAGATCTCCGGGAAGTAGCTCATGTGCACGCCCACCACGCCTTGGCATGCCAGGACGAAGCCGACCACGATCACCAACACGATGGCTACCGGCGAGCCGGTGGTCAGCATCAGGAACGCTGGGGCCGGGAACAGGATGAGTGCGCCGGTGATAAGTGATACGACGCGCCGGCGCCCGATCTTGTCGGACAGGATTCCGAAGGAGACCGCCGCGACCCCGCCGCAGAGCGAACCGATGAGCAGCACAGGGGGAATGAACTTCGGGTCCGTTCCGATCACGGTGATGAGGTACGAGGCCATGAACACCTGGATCGTGTATGACTGGGTGCTGACGCCGAGGTTCATCAGGATGACGCGCAGGACGTTGGCCTTGCCGTATTTGGCAACTTCCCGCAGGGGTGCCGGGGGTTCCGTGCGGGCCTGCTTGATCTCTTCGAAGACCGGTGATTCGTCCAGCTTGCGCCGGATGACCAGCGCTGCGATGGTCACGAAGATGCTGGAGAGGAAGACGAGCCTCCAACCCCACGTGAGCATGTCGTTGGGCGCAAGGGACTGCGCCGCGATCCACACGAGTGCGCCGAGCGCCGTTCCTGCGGCCGCGCCAACCATGATGAGGGACGCCAGCTTGCCCCGGGTTCCAGGGGCGGCGGATTCGGTAAGGAGCGTTGCTCCGCCTGACTGCTCCGCTCCGGCGCCAAAGCCCTGGGCAGCGCGGCAGACACACAGCAGGATCGGGGCAAGGAGCCCTACCTGGCCGAAGGTCGGCAGGAGCCCGATGGCCAGGGTCGCCCCACCCATGAGCAGCAGGGTGACCACCAGGACCCACTTGCGGCCAAGCCGATCGCCGAAGTGGGAGAAGAAGATCCCGCCGAGGGGCCGGAACAGGAATCCAACAGCGAAGGTGCTGAAACTGGCCAGCAGCGCCGCCGCGGGGGAAATGTTGGGGAAGAAGAGCTTGCTGAACACGAGTGCCGACGCGGTGCCGTAGATGACGAAATCGTACAGTTCAAGCGTGGTGCCGATGAGTCCGGCGACGGCGGCTTTCCGGACCTTGCTTTGGTCCACTGGCGTGGGCGGGAGGTTCGCTGCTGTGGTCATTTCCATACTCCTTTGAATGGATGTCCGCTGGCCCGTACGTGGGCCGAGTCAGTAGGTGATGAGGACTTTGAGGTTGGTGGGGTCGCTCACGGGCGCCGTGAGTGCGGCCGTGGCGTTCGCGAGGTCAAACGTGGAGGTGATGATGGACCGGAGGTCCACAGCCCCCGATGAAGCGAGCTGAATCGCCGTCGGGAACGCGTTGGAGTACCGGAACGCGGTCACCAAGTCGATTTCGAAGCGTTGGAGGAAGCCGAGCGGGATCCCGTCGACGGTGGGGCGGGCCTGGCCGACGACGGTTGCCCGGGCGGCAGGGGCAAGTGTCAGGATTCCGTCAGCCAGCGCCCTGGTGTTGCCTGAGCATTCGATCAGGCGATCCATGTCTTTCAGGTCCAAGGCCGTCACCGACGTGTTGATGGTCCGGGTGGCGCCGAACCGGGCAGCAACAGCCAGACGGTCGTCGTTGACGTCGGTCACGACGATCTCCGACGCGCCGCGGCAGGCCGCCACTTGCGCCACGAGCAGGCCGATCGGCCCGGCGCCTGTGATGAGCACCCGGTTCCCGGCCCGCACCTGGGCGCGTTCAACCGCCCAAACGGCGACGGCGAGGGGCTCGATCGCTGCCCCGATCTCGGCCGGGATGTTGGCCGGGAGTTCGTGGAGGGCGGCGTCGGGCACCACCACGTGGCGGGCGAAGAGACCGTCCGTGGGCGGGGAGCCGAAGCAGGTCCCCGCCGGGCAGAGGTTGTAGCGTCCGGAGAGGCAGGTTGGGCAATTCCGGCACGGGAGCGCCGGTTCAATCACGACGGCGGTGCCCGCGGCAATGCTTGCAGCTTCACCGGCCGCAATGACGACGCCGGCTCCCTCATGGCCGAGGACAGTGGGCTGCCGGAGGACATTGGTGCCGTTGCGGCCGTCGGCGAAGTAGTGCATGTCCGAGCCGCAGATGCCGCCCGAACGCATTTCAACGATGACATCTTTCGGCCCCATGGCTTTGAGGGGTTTCTCTTCGATCCGGAGTTCGCCTGCGCCGTGGAGCACTGCGGCTTCCGTGGTCAGCGGCAGGGAGGTTCCGTCAGCGCGGCGGACTGTTTGGGTGGTCATCGGATGCTCCGGGTCTGTGCGGGAAGTAGTGACGTTGACTCGGCGGCAGCGTTTGCGGCGGCGAGGGGACCTTGCCGGTGGATGATGTCGATCAGCTCGCCTGTGCGCCGGACGAAGCTTTCGCGGGTCGCGAGTTCGTCACCTAGGAGATGGTGTTCGCCGAGTACCTTCGCCGCGAGGTCCCGCCCGGAGCTGGATCGCTCTGCGAGGTCCTGGAGTGTCCCGCGGGCGGGGTCCTGCATCGCGTTGGCGTGGTTGCCGGGGTCGAATCCTCGAAGAGGTGCGATGCATGAGAGATACGCGGCGACGGTGAGGGCGAGGTAGTGGGGCATAGCGCCGGCGTCGAGCATTTCCAAGGCGGGAATCGGGATCCGCTGGCGGAGTTTGACGGAGCCATCGCTGCCTACCTGGCTGGTCCGGTGCCCCAATGCCGAATTGCGCCAACGCAGGAAGAGTTGCTCCTCGTAGGCGTCGACGTCGACGGCCCCTGGCACAGTGACGCTTGGCAGGTACTCGTCGCGGAGGACCCGGCGGGCGGCGGCTTCGATGTAGTCGATGCCAGCAGCATCGGGAATGGTGGCCGCTCCGGACAGCGCTCCGAGGTACGCGATCAGGGAATGGGTGCCGTTCAAGAGCCTGACCTTGAGTTGCTCATAGCCTGCGACGTCGTCCGTGAAGATCGCACCTCCGGCCTCCCAAGCAGGGCGGCCGGCTATGAAGTCGTCCTCCAGGATCCACATCGTGAATGGCTCTGCCGGCACGGGGATCTGGTCCGCATAGCCGAGTTGTTCGGCGACGAGGCTACGGTAGCGGTCCGTCGTGGCGGGCACGATCCGGTCCACCATGGATGACGGAAAGGTGACGTTCGCATCGATCCATTGCAGCGCCTCGGCGGCCTCGCCGGCCGGGAGCAATGAGGCAAATTCGCGGACGAGCCGTTGGGTGTGGTGCCCGTTGTCCGCCAGGTTGTCGCAACTGAGGACCGTCACTGGTTTACCGTGGGTTCGTGCCCGCTGCTGAAGTCCGCGGACGATCTGCCCGATCGGGGTGCGGGGGGCAGCGCCTTTGGCGAGATCGTGCTGCACGTCAGGGTCGGAAACGTTCAGCGAGCCTGTTGCCGGGCTGTAGGTGTAGCCGTTTTCCGTGACCGTCAGGGACACGATGCGCGTGGTCTCGGCACCGATGACGGCCACCACGCGCTGCGGTTCCTGGGCCGCGACGAAGGCATCTGTGTGCACGCGAGGGGTCGAGAACTTCGATCCCTCGGGTGAGATTTCCACCACGGTGTAGAGCATGTCCTGGGCGTGCATGGCGTCGGTAATGGCTGAGGAACGGCTGGAAACTCCGATGATTCCCCAGTCACCGCCGCGGGAGGCTATGGCGGCTTCCGTGTACACGGCCTGGTGGGCGCGGTGGAAGTTTCCGAAGCCGAGGTGCACGATGCCGGGAGCAGGGGCGACGCTTCGGCGAAGGATTCCGGGCGTTTCCGCGCTCAGCGGCGGCAGGATTGGCGTGGCCATGGGTCACCAGTCCTTCATGGAGCCGTCGAGCTCCCGCGCGATGGGCAGGAAAGCCTGCGTGTAGGGGAAGCGGGCTGCGGCTGCTTCGTCTACCCGGACGCCCAAGCCGGGCTCGTCACCCGGGTGCAGGTAGCCGTCCTCGAAGCGGAAGCTCGATTGGAACACCTCCGAGACCAAGGGGTCGTAGCCCATGTACTCCTGGATGGCGAAGTTGCTTGTGGCCAGGCCCAGGTGCAGCGAAGCGGACAGGTTGATGGGGGAGACATCAGACGGGCCGTGGGGTGCGCCCTTGATCTGGTAGACCTCGGCGAGAGCCAGGATCTTGCGTACGTGGGAGATGCCTCCGGCATGGACGACGGCGGTGCGGATGTAGTCGATGAGCCGTTCAGTGATGAGCAACTCGGTGTCCCAGACGGTGTTGAAGACTTCGCCGATCGCCAGCGGAATGGTGGTCTGCTGGCGCAGCGTGCGCAACAGCCGCTGGTTCTCGGCGGGGGTGGCGTCCTCGAGCCAGAACAGGTCCACGTCTTCCAAAGAGCGGGCCAAGCGGGCGGCTTCGGTGGGGTTGAGCCGGTGGTGGACGTCGTGGAGGAGCTTCAGCTCGGGACCGACGTGCTCACGGACTGCGGAGAGGATCTTCGGGGCGTGGCGCAGGTAGGCAGAGGTGTCCCAGTCTTCTTCGACTGGACCGGCACCGCGTCCGGCCGGTTCATAACTCGCGGCACCCTTGGTGACGCCATAAACCTTGTCGAGGCCGGGGACGCCGGACTGGGCACGGACGGCGCGGAAGCCCTGCTCGCGGCGTTGGTCTATCGAGTCCAGCAACTCCGGAAGGTCCCAGCCGGTGGCGTGCGTGTACGTGAGGATCTTGTCGCGGGCCGCGCCGCCCAGGAGTTGGTAGACCGGAACCCCGAGGGCCTTGCCTTTGATGTCCCAGAGGGCGAGGTCGATGGCGCCGATCGCGGCCATGGTCACCGGCCCGCGGCGCCAGTATGCACCTTTGTAAAAGTATTGCCAGGTGTCTTCGATGCGGTCCGCGTCCCTGCCCAGCAGGGCTGGGGCAAGGTGATCGCGCAGGTAGCTCGCGACAGAGAGTTCGCGGCCGTTCAGCGTGGCGTCACCCCAACCGACGATGCCGTCGTCGGTGGTGATCTTGAGGGTGACGAAGTTGCGGCTGGGGCTGGTTACCAGGACGTCGACGTCGACGATTTTTCGGGTCATCGGGAAATCACTACATTCTTCAGCGGCTGGTTCGTGGAAAGGCGGGTGATGTTTTCGGCGATCTCAAGCGCACGGCTGCGGAAGGTCTCTGCAGTGACGCCGGAGGAGTGCGGGGTCATGATGATGTTGTCCAGCCGGCCGAACGGCAGGGTGGAAGGATCGCCGCGGCCGTCAGTGCCCGGGTATTGGTACCAGACATCGATCGCAGCACCCGCGATCCGCCGGTCTTTCAGGGCTTCATAGAGGGCGGTTTCGTCGACGACCGGTCCGCGGGCAATGTTGACGAGCAACCCGTCCGGGCCGAGATCGTCGAGTTCGGCCGCGCCCACTATGCCGGTGGTTTGCTCCGTGAGCGGGATGCTGACCACGAGGATGTCCGATTCGCTCAGTGCCTCGCCGAGGCGTTCAGTGGTGCCTGCCCACCGCAAGGCGTTGGCGTGTGCGTCGACGCTTCCGCTGCGGGTGATGGCGATGCCTTCGGCGCCGAAGGCCTTGAGGAGCGACCATGCCGCTCCGCCGATGTGCCCGAACCCGAGGAATGTCACCACAGCGCCGCGCAGTGTTTCCGGCTGGCGGATTTCGGAGGAGTAAACGGACGAAGACCAGACACCGCTCCGAAGCGCCGCGTCTTGACCGATCAGGTTGCGACGGAGGGCCACCAAAACCGTGGCGATGTGTTCGGCAATGGAGCTTTCGTGGTGGAAGGTGTTCGCGCACACCGCCCCTGCGGGCAGTGCGGACGCGTCGATACCGTCGTATCCGGCACCGCCCACGTGGACCAGGCGCAAGTTGCCCGCGGCCGAGCCCATGGCTTCGGTGAAACGTGGCCCGACGTAGACGTCGGCATCTTTGAGGTCGGTGAGCACCGCATGCTCGCTCCAGCTGTCGTGCCAGGAGGCAAGGGCGCCCTCGGGGAGCGCGGTTTCGAAAGTGGAGCGGTGGGGCATCAGGTTGGGGTCTGCGATGACGATTCTCATGGTTACTTTCCCTGGAGGGCTTGCTCTGCGGTGCGCGCGGCAAAAGTGGAGCCACGCACGATGAGTTGTGAACTGAGGTGCACGGCTTCAGTTGCTGTCGGCTTTCCTGCCATCTGCTCCAGGAGGAGCTCAAGGCTGAGGGCGCCGCTTCGGTCAATGGGTACGCGGATGGAGGTGAGCCCCGGCTCTGCCGCGGCGGCAATGTCGAGGTCGTCGATGCCGACAACGCTGATGTCCTCCGGGCAGTGGTAGCCAAGGGTACGGGCGCCGGCGAGCATGCCGATGGCGACCAGGTCGTTGTAGGCAATAACAGCGGTGGCACCGCTGGCGACCACGGAAGCCGCCGCGGCCAGTCCGCCGTCGACCGTTGCATTCTGGTTCCCCACGGTCACGAGTTCGATGCCCCAGTCGGCGCAGAAGCGGGTGATCGCTGCACGGCGTTGGCCGTTGGCCCACGACGACGCGGGTCCGGGGATATAGGCGAGCTTGCGGTGGCCGAGTGCATAGAGATGCTCGACGGCTTGGCGGATTCCCTCGCCGGCTTCCATGAGCACCCGCGCGGCGTGCTCGGCCTCGCCATTGATGACCACCAGCGGCGCGCTACCGGCGAGATTGTGAATCTGCTCGGAAGGCAGGCGGGGCGAGCAAAGGATGATCCCATCCACGCCCGTCGCGAAGGATTCGAGATGTGCCTGTTCCCGCGAGGAGGACTCGGAGGTGTCGGCGAGGACCATCCGGTGGCGGCCGTGCCATGCCTGGTCCTGGATGGCTTTGATGAGGGCGGCGAACACCGCATTTGAAATGTCGGGGACGATGACGCCGAACGTCCGGCTGCCCGTCACTCCGGGCACGTCGTAACCCAACTGCTCGGCAGCGGCCATGACCTTCTGCCGCGTTTCGGCTGCCAGCCGGCCGGGGTCTCCGAATGCCCTCGATGCCGTTGCCAGGGAGACCCCCGCCAGCTTTGCGACATCCGTGAGTTTTGCCGACATCTGTCCTCCAGTTGCTTCGTTGAAACCTTGTCCTGCAAGTATGGAAAGACTTGTACAAGTTTGTCAATGGTTTGCACAAGGTTGTTGGGACTGCCGGCTTGCCTGGATCCGTTGAGCGTCGCGTAGCTGCGGAGTAGGGTGGCCCCACCCACCTCGCACCACCAATTGAGGAGCGACCATGTCACATCTCAAACTTCGACTTGCCACCATGACGGCAGTACTCGCGCTAAGCGTGACGAGCGGGGCCGTCACCAACCCTGCCTTTGCCGATCCGCGCCAGACTGAAAAGACCGCCACCGCCACCGGATACGGCGGCGCGGTCAGCACCGTAGACCCAGAAGCGTCCGCTGCCGCCATCGAGGTCCTCCGCAAAGGCGGCAACGCAGCCGACGCCGCCGTCGCCGCCGCCGCGACGCTGGGCGTGACCGAACCGTACAGTGCCGGGATCGGTGGTGGCGGCTACTTCGTGTTCTACAACGCGAAGACCGGCAAGATCGGCACCATCGACGGGCGCGAGACCGCGCCGGCGGCGATGCCGCACGACGCGTTCATCGATCCCGCCACGGGGAAGCCGTACAACTTCACGCCCGAGCTCGTTACCAGTGGCGTTTCAGTCGGTGTCCCCGGAACAGCGGCAACCTGGGAGCGCGCCCTGGAACGTTGGGGTACTTTGAGCCTTGGAGATGCCCTCCAGCCGGCCATCAAGGTTGCGAGCCGCGGCTTCGTCGTCGACCCAACTTTCCGCCAACAGACTCTCGACAACAAGCTCCGCTTCGCGGCGTTCAGCTCCACCAGCAAGCTGTACCTCCCAGGAGGCGACGCACCCGCCGTCGGCAGCGTCTTCCAGAACCACGACCTCGCCGCGACCTACCGGCTCCTCGCGAAGGAGGGCATCAGCGCCTTCTACGACGGCCCGCTGGCAGCCGAGATCGCGGCAACAGTCCAGGCCCCGCCGAAGACTGCCACCACCACGCTGCCCATCCCCGTGGGGCACATGACCACAGCCGACCTCGCCGCCTACAAGCCCCTGGACCAAGCGCCCACCCACGTCGACTACCGCGGCCTCGATGTCTACGGCATGGCGCCGTCGAGCAGCGGGGGCACGACGGTAGGCGAGGCGCTCAACATCCTGGACACGGTCAACCTCTCGGAGATGTCCAAACCCGCCGCACTGCATCACTACCTCGAGGCGAGCGCGCTCGCGTTCGCGGACCGTGGAAAGTACGTTGGGGACCCTGCCTTCGTCGATGTTCCTACGGAAGCGCTCACCGACCCGATCTTCGGCAAGGAACGCGCCTGCCAGATCGACCCCCTGCACGCGGCTACGAAGCCCGTCGCGCCGGGGGATGTGACCGGGTACGACGGCGTGTGCCCGGCTTCCGCTGCCGCGCTCGCTGATGAGAAGGACACAGAGAACATCTCGACGACCAACATGACGGTCGCGGACAAGTGGGGGAACGTGGTCGAATACACGCTCACCATCGAGCAGACCGGCGGATCAGGCATCGTGGTACCGGGACGCGGGTTCCTGCTCAACAACGAGATGACCGATTTCTCGGCCGTCTACAGCGCGAGCGACCCCAACCGAATCGATCCCGGCAAGCGCCCACGCTCGTCGATGTCCCCGACCATCATCCTCAAGGATGGCAAGCCGTTACTCGCTCTCGGCTCGCCCGGTGGATCGACGATCATTACAACCGTGCTGCAGACCATCTTGAACAGGGTGGACCTGGGCATGAGCATTTCCGACGCGATCGCCGCACCGCGTGCCTCCCAACGGAACACGGCAAAGGTCACGGCCGAACCGGAGTTCATCACGGCGTACGGTAGCCAACTCACACCATATGGCCACCAGTTCACGCCATCCGGCGACGCATTCACCTCGGCGGCGGAGATCGGTGCCGCAACCGCGATCGAGTTCAGGCCCGGCGGGCTCATGATCGCTGCCGCCGAGCCGGTCAGACGAGGCGGCGGCTCGGCGATGGTGCTGAAACCATCGCCGTGAGACGAATGCGGAATCCATTCAGGCTGCTGACACCGGGGGTGGGGCCGGGGTAGCTTGTCCCCATGGCTACCGAAGCAACCACCCTCACCGTTGACGGGCCGAACGGTCCTCGCGACATACGGATCTCCAGTCCTAGCAGGGTCCTTTGGCCCGAGATCGGCCTGACCAAGCTGGATCTGGCGCGCTACATCGTTGAGGTCGGGGAAGCATTCATCTCCGCAAACGGCGGCCGGCCGGTCTCGCTGCAGCGCTTTTCGGACAACATCGACGGCGATCAGTTCTTCTCCAAGAATCCGCCGAAAGGAACACCGGAGTTTATCCGGTCCGTGAAGGTTGTTTATCCGAGTGCGCGCTCGCATCCCCAATTGGTGCTCGATGAGCCGGCAGCTGCAGTGTGGGCCGTCCAAATGAACACAGTGGTCTTTCACCCTTGGCCCTCGCGGGTCGAAAACACGGACAACCCTGACCAGCTGCGGATCGACCTGGACCCGCAGCCTGGAACGGATTTCGACGACGCGATTCCCGCAGCCCTTGCGCTGAAAGACGTACTCGCGGAGGCCGGATTGACCACTTTCATCAAGACCTCCGGAAACCGTGGGCTCCACGTCTATGCCCCGATCGAGCCTTCGCATGAGTTCTTGGACGTACGGCATGCCGTGATTGCAGCCGCCCGGGAGCTCGAGCGCCGAATGCCGGACAAGGTGACCACGGCCTGGTGGAAGGAAGAACGTGGTGAAAGGGTGTTCGTCGATTTCAACCAAGCCAATCGTGACCGGACCATAGCAGGCGCGTACAGTCCGAGGGCGCTCGCCCACGCTCCGGTCTCTTGTCCAATCACGTGGGACGAACTTGAATCGGCGGACCCGAAAGGCTTCACCATCCTCACGGTGCCTGGCAGGTTGAAATCGGTGGGGGACCCTTGGGGTGACATGAACTCCAAAGCCGGCAAAATCGACGTCCTGCTTCAATGGTGGGAACGCGATCTCGGTGCAGGGCTTGGGGAAATGCCGTTCCCGCCTGACTACCCGAAGATGCCGGGCGAACCGCCGCGTGTGCAGCCGAGCCGAGCGCGCAAGCACGACTGACAGACAGCCCGGGAAGGTGGCCCCGGCAGGCAATGAGTGGAAGAATGAGGGCTGGACCAAAACGGCCGGCGGCGCATCTTGCCTGCTGAGACCCAGGTGAGTCCCCCAGTGCGCCGTCGGTCTTGACCTTGTCGAGCTCTTACGCCGCGCCGGTCCATCTTGGCGCGCTTGCCGCGTGCCGGAGTTCCTTGGCGCGGGTGCGGAATCCGTCGGACGCCGTGCGCGGTTCGTCGCATGCCGGGGGAGCCGCACGGTGGGGGACCGCGCTCGGACGCACGGTCACGGCCGGTTCACGCACGCTTGCCACGGGGCAAAGGTCGGTGACCAGCCCCATGCCGGCACACTCCCGCGCAGCGGCGATGCCGGCAACAACCGCGGGCTTGTCCTCGAACGGCGTCGAAACAGCGATGACCGCCCCGTCAGGTGATTTGAGGCGGAACCTGAAGAAGGACTCCCCGTCAAGAAACACTTCGAATATGCCAGCCACTGCTACCTCCCGGTCTGCGGACCCTGCTCGGTAGCGACTTCACTACGAGCGGGTCGGAGCATCGCTGCATTCCCGTCCGCTGCTCTGGTTGAACAACCACCGTGAATCGTCTTTCACGTGATATTCAGTCTGTTCTGACTGCGTTGAGGCTAACAAGACCGCGTGAGTAAATCCTGTGTAAAACGTGTGCAACCCCGGGGCGGGTCAGCTGCCACTTGCCCGGTTCATCAGGTGCTCGAGCAGCGCCAGTTCCGGAAATCCGGGGTGGCGCGCAATGCTGGACCTCAGTTTTGCACGGAGGTGTTCGCCACTCGGTTCGGTTCCGCCGAGGACTTCGTCGATGATTTCCTGCGCCTGCTCACGCAGGGCGGCCAGGGTGTCGCGGTCGTCACCGGGAACCAGAACCGGTTCCGGCTCGACGAGCGGGTCTTCAGACTCCAAAGGTTCCGACACTGCCAGCTCCTGATATTTCATCCCGGCAACTCCCAGTTAGGTCCGGAATTCGCCCCCATCCACTAGATAGTAATGAGGGCGCCCGGGTTGTTCACCGCTAAATGCTCAGAACGACGAATATGGCTTGGAAACGGTGGTTTGTGACGCGGACCCGACGGCGGCGCCGTTCCGCCGTCGGGCCGTTGCTTTTCAGTCCATGACGAGGTCGCGGGCGGCGGCGGCAATGTGGCGTGCCGAAATGCCCGCTGCGTTGAGCAAGTCCTTGGGCTCACCGGAACCAGGAAGTTCCCTCACGGCGAGAAGCGCGATATGGAGTTTGGGCGTGTTGGCGCTCGCAAGCGCTTCGAGGACAGCCGAGCCGAGGCCGCCTTGGGCGTAGTGGTCTTCGGCGACAACAATCCGGCCATCGGTTTCGAGGCACGTCCGGCGCAAGGTGTCGACGTCGATCGGCTTGACGGAGTAGAGGTCGATGACGCGCGCTCTGATCCCCGACTCGGCCAGCTGCTCGGCGGCGGCGAGACATTCGTGGAGTGTGACGCCGGCGCCGATGAGCGCCACTTGGTCATCGGCGCCGGCACCGTGGACCTTGCTTCCGCCAAGGGGGAACTGTTCGTCCGGACCGTAAATCACGGGATAGGCGCCCCGGGTGGCTCGCAGGTAGGAGATTCCGGGTGTGTCCGCCATGGCGCTCACGAGTTGCGCTGTGGACGGAGCGTCAGCCGGATAGAGCACCGTGGAAGTGTGCACCGCCCGCATGGCGGCAATGTCCTCCAGGGCCATCTGCGAGGGACCGTCTTGCCCGATTTCAACGCCGGCATGCGTGCCGACGAGTCGGATGTCCACCTCCGAGACTCCGGCCATGCGGATAAAGTCGAATGGCCGCGAAACCAGGAAAGCCGCGAAACTTGAGGCGAAGGCCACGTAGCCGCGGACCGAGAGGCCGATGGCGGCGGCCACGAGTTGCTGCTCGGCAATGAAAACTTCAAAATACCGCTCAGGGGCCACTTCCTCGAAGTCCCGTGCATGGGTCGAATTCCCCACTTCGCCGTCGAGGACCACCACTTCGGGGCGGGCCGCCAGCGCGGACACGGCGGCCCCAAAGGCGGCCCTGGTCGCCACTTTGTCGCCGACCTTCCAATCCGGGAGCGTGACGGAAACGTGAGTGCCCGGCGTGATTGCTGGAGTGCCGGGTTCCGGAGGACGGGTGGTCACGCGGACGCTGCTTGGCCCTCCAAGGGCCGCTATGGCTTTCTCGGCCATGTCTGCCGGGAGCGCCTTGCCGTGCCAGCCGTTCTGGTCTTCGATCTCAGGTACCCCTTTGCCCTTGATCGTCTTGGCCAGAATGACCGTCGGCTTATCGGGATCGCTCGTGGCCCTGCTCAGTGCATCGTCTATCTGGGAGATGTCATGGCCGTCGATGATGAGGGCCTGGGCTCCGAACGCTTCGACCCGCCGGGCGTAGGCGTCCATGTTCCACTGAAGTTCTGTGGGGCCGTCCTGGCCAAGCCGGTTGACGTCCACGACGGCGGTGAGGTTGCCGAGCTTGTAGTACGCCGCCTTGTCCACTGCCTCCCACATGGACCCTTCAGCTAGTTCGCTATCGCCGCACAACACCCATGTATGGAAGGGAAGCTTGTCCAGGTACCGTCCTGCGAGGCCCACCCCGACGGCGACCGGCAGCCCTTGTCCCAGCGAGCCGGTCGCCACATCCACCCAAGGCAGCACCGGCGTCGGGTGTCCTTGAAGCCGGGCACCGAACTGACGGTAGGTATTCAGCAGCTCATCTTCCTCGACGACGCCCACAGCCCGATACATGGAATACAGCAGGGGTGAAGCATGTCCTTTGGAGAAAATGAGATGGTCGTTGTTCGGCAACGCCGGCTGTTCCCAGTCGTAGCGAAGGTGCCGCGTGAGGAGGACCGCCATGAGGTCCGCGGCCGACAGCGACGACGTGGGATGACCCGAACCGGCGTTGGTGCTGCACCTGATGGAGTCCACACGCAATTGCGTAGCCAGGGCCCGAAGGGAGTCCATGTCTTCCGTTTGCATCGGTGCCGGCCGCAATTCTGGATCTTTTGACATCTCTCAGTTGCCTTTCATACGCTCCGAGCGGGTGGCCTGTCCTACGTGTCCGGCCTACAAGATCGTCAGGGGCGGCTCTCCCAAGGGCCGCGAGGGCGGGAAGGGAAGGTCCGGGCCCGGCTCGGGGACAGGGGAAGGCCCCGGCTCGGGCAGCGGAACCGGCTCGGGGGTTCCCGGGCGGGGTCCGGGTCCGGGGTCCGGACCCGGGGCCGGTACGGGCGTCGGCCCTGGTTCAGGCAACGGCACCGGCTCCGGCGTCGGGCTTGGGCCGGGCTCCCGGGTAGGGTCAGCGTTAGGGTCGCGCGTCGGGTCGGGAGGGAACTCGCTCATTGTTTGCTTCTCGAATCGTCAATGAAGTTCGGGCGGACGTCCGTGGGGCCGGCCTGCTCGTGGCCGACCCCACGGGGCTCAGCGGTCCGACGGACGAGGACCTGTTTCTGTGCCCGGACCGGCTTCCGTGGCAGGCCACGCTTCGGCGCCGCGTTCCACGGAAGGGTCACGAGGCGTTTCTTCCGTGGTGTAGTCGCCTTCGATCCGCTCGGCGGGCAGATCCGCGACCCGCTCCGTGCCGTAGTCGCCCTCGGTGTATTGTCCGACGCGAGTCGCGTCACCGCCGTCGGCCGCTTCCATAGCGGCAGGGGCCGTCAAATCAGGGTCGACGGCGGGCAGCTCCGACGTGGCCTCAACAGGGGTGGCTGCTGAGCCGGAGTCGTCGACGTCGCCGGCGGCCACGGAACCGCGCCAAGCGCCAGTCTCGTAGCCTCGCTCCTCGATGAATTTCTTGAACTTGTCGAGGTCGGCTGAAACCCGCATATCGTCGATGCCCACCATCGAGCCGGCCTTTTCGGCAAAGCCCTCCGGCTCCCATTCGATCTCCACGCTCACGCGGGTACGGTCCGCGCCAAGTGGTTCGAAGCTTACGGTGCCGGCGTTCCTTGGTCCGTCGACGCTGGCCCAGCTGACCAGGGAATCCGGGACCTGCTCAAGGATTTGGGCGTTAAAGCCGCGCTTGACGCCGCCGACGTTGGTGGAAAAATGCAGGGCTGTCTCGTCGATTTGTTCGACCGCTTCGACGCCCTTCATGAATTCCGGGAACGACTCGAACTGGGTCCATTGGTTGTAAGCCACTGAAACGGGAACTTCCACGTCGATTGTTCGGTTGACCGTAGCCATGTTCATTCTCCTTGCTAGCGCTTGTTGCTGCGGATGTAGCTGGGCTTTGGCGATCTAGCCGGCGTCGAATGTTTCGCCGTCGTCGTCTTTCGGGGACTTATCCTCGGGCAGTCCTGTCGCATCGCCCTTCGGTTCGGATGAGAAGGAAGTCCCTGCCTTGCTTCCCTCGGAGTTCGACTCATCCAGCTCGGCGTCGGCCGATGGCACCGCGGCTGATCCGTTGTGCCCGCCCTGATTCGCCTGCCGGGCCCCCCGTCCTGCTGTTTCTTGTTCCGGCGTCGGAGTTCCGTAGCCTCCGGCTGCCTCTTCCTCGGCTCCATGCTGCTCGTCCATTTCCATGCCGTCCTTCCGTATTGGTTGAACTTGTTGGTGGAAAATCATGACCCGCTACCCAGGACGGCTTCCGTCGGTGACCGGAAGCCGGCCTTGGATGCAGGCCCATGGCCCCGGACAGAAGGCCTCCGGCCCTCTGTCGACGCCCGTTCAAGCCTGTTACCACATCGAAACTAGTAGGCCGGGAGGTCACTTGTCCATGGATTCGGGAAAATTGATCAGCAAACTTACTATGTCGATCGAGAAGGCCTAGACTAGGCCGGCGTCAGGGCCTCGAACTATCGTTTCTGCCCGGCCTTCCGGCGCCGGGGAGACCAGGAAAGCAGCGGGTACAGCAGCACGAGCGCCGCGAGGGCGACAAGGATGCTGCCGCCCGCGGCGAGGCCGGCCTCAGGCCCCACGGCAACGCTGAAGATCAGTCCGGCGCACCCGGCGATCAGCAGGGACACACACGCCACGACGGCCTTGACGATCTTGTCGCCTGCAGCCACCAGCCGGTACTTGACGTGATGCTGGAAGAGCCGCCGGTGCAGGCTTACCGGAACGAGCATGAGCCCGGTGGTCATGGTCGCCAGGACAACCAGCAGGAGAAACCACCATTTTTGCATCTCTGTGAGCGTGCCGAATCGCTGCTGGAACGGCAGGGTCAGCAGGAAGCCGCCGATAATCTGCACGCCCGTCTGGAGGACGCGCATCTCCTGGAGCAGCTCATTCCAGTTTCGGTCCATCCGTTGGTCCTCGGACTCGTGCCTGGTGTCGGGAGCCGGCCCGGGGAACAGGGGATCTTCCGGTCCGCTCACGACGGCCGCGGCAGTTCGCAGCCTGCCACGGGATTCAGTCCCATGTAGTTCAAGGGACCGGCAACAATATTCAGGCTAATCGTTGCGAACTGGGAGCACTGCGCCGGGACGGCGCTGAAGTAGCCTCGCTGTCCGGCCGCTACTGCTCCTATGACGAGCCAGATCACCACGATCAGCCCGAAAATCGACCCGAATCGCATGGCCATCGACCAACCTCTCATCGATTCCGAATATCAATCAGCTTACTTATTCGGCGACTTCGACCATAGGCTGGCCGGATGGCAACCCACGTAGGGACGTCGGGGTGGAGTTACGACCACTGGGACCACGTGCTCTATCCCGCCGGCACCCCCTCCCGCAACCGGCTCGATTACTACGTGCAGCAATTCGAGACCGTCGAACTCAACGCGAGTTTCTATCGTTGGCCGCGCGATTCATCGTTCGCCAGTTGGCGACGCCGCCTACCTGAAGGGTTCGTGTTTTCGGTCAAGGCGCCCCGTGGGCTCACCCATGGCAAGCGCCTTTACGCACCCGAAGCCTGGATCGGCAGGATCACCTCGGCGTGGCATGAGCTCGGGGACAGGCGTGGGGTCCTGCTGGTCCAGTTGCCGCCGGGAATGGAGCGCGACGACGGCCGGCTGGCCTATTTCCTTGGCCTCCTCCCCGAGTGGATCAAGGTCGCCGTCGAATTCCGCCATGACAGCTGGCATGACGAGGCTGTCTACGAGTTGCTTGAAAAGCACCGGACGGCCTATTGCATCATGAGCGGGGCGGAGCTCCCGTGCGTCCTCCGAGCGACGGCGCCGTTTGTCTACATCAGGATGCATGGGCCGGATCACCACCACCTTTATGGAGGTTCATACTCCGATCAGGACCTGCGCTGGTGGACCGACCGAATTGCGGAATGGGAGACGGCGGGCAAGGAGGTTTTCGTCTATTTCAATAACGACGGCGGCGGTAACGCGGTCCGTAATGCCCGCACCCTCCGTTCCTTCCTCGGCAACCACTAGGCGTGGACTCCATGGTTGTTGGGTACGGTAGTTTCCATGGTTGAAACCAAGAAGGTCAGGATGCCAGCTTCATCCCTCATGACCGTGATCTTGGCTTTTGCGGCAAACCTTCTTGTTGCGGTCGCAAAGACTGTCGCCGCCGTGCTTACCGGCTCCGCTTCGATGATCGCTGAGTCCGCCCACTCCTGGGCGGACACGGGAAACCAGGTCTTCCTGCTGGTGGCCGAGAGGAGATCCTCGAAGAAGCGGGACGTGGCCCATCCGATGGGCTACGGCAGGGAAGCATACGTGTGGTCGATGTTTGCCGCCTTTGGCTTGTTCACCGCAGGCGCCGTTGTTTCCGTGATGCACGGCATCCAACAGCTTTTCGCGCCGGAGCCCGCCGGTGATTTCGCGGTCGCCTATATTGTCTTGGCGGTATCGTTCGTCCTGGAAGGGGGTTCGTTCGTCCAGGCATTCCGGCAGGCCCGCAAGTCCGCACGGGAGCTCGAACGCCGGACCTTGGAGCAAGTGCTCAAGAGTTCAGATCCCACCATGCGTGCAGTCTTCGCGGAGGATAGCGCCGCGCTCATAGGCCTGCTCATTGCCTTCTTGGGAATCTTCCTGCACCAGCTCACTGGATCACCACTTCCGGATGCGCTCGGATCCATATTTGTCGGCATTCTTCTCGGTGTCATCGCCGTAGCGCTGATAGATCGCAATCGTCGCTTCCTTGTCGGCCAGGGCGTCACTCCGGAACTCGAGAAGTCGATGGCGATCAGGGTCATGGAACACCGGGAAATCGAGCGCCTGACATATCTTCACCTGGAGTTTGTCGGTCCGCGCAAGTTGTACCTCGTGGCCGCAGTGGATATCACCGGCGACCTCCGGGAGCACGAAGTGGCCATCGCGCTGCGCCGCGTGGAACGGGAACTCGAGGACGAGGAGACCGTCGAGGAGGCCGTCCTGACCCTCGCTACCCCCGACGAGCCCTCGCTGTCCTTCGGCGTTCGGCGTCCGTCGCCGGCCGTGGAGTAAACCAGGACCGTCAGTCCGCTTGAACCTCCGGGAAAACAAGTACAAGCTACTCGCGTCATGGTTCACACAAAGTTGTTGACTCAAGGGACCAGCATCCGCGCGCTGTCCGAGGACTCCGATCCCGGCTGGCCAACGGCAGGGTCGGCCGATCGATAACACCGGCGTTGCGGAGGCACAGTCAATTTTCGAGGGGAGTTCCAATGGACGGTCAACTTTGGATTTGGATCGTGGTGGCGGTCGTGATCATCGCGGTGATCGTCGCCGTCGTCGTTTATGGGCGCCGCGCGAAGAACGCCGCTAACCGCAAGCGCGCTGCGGACCTCCGCGAGAAAGCCCGTGCCGACGCCCTCGGAGCTCATGAGCGCAGCGCCGAGGCCGCTCGGGCGGCCGCAGACGCCGCGCGCGCCGAGAGCGAGGCGGAACGCTTGCACCGGGAGGCCGCGGACAAGCAGAAAGCCGCCGAGCGCGCCAACGAAGTCTCGCAGGACAGGTTGCGGCGGGCAGAAGAGTTGGACCCGGATGCCGGCAACCGCTCGGATCCGGATAGTGCGGGAAGCCGCCGGGACCGGGACGACGACGAAATCCGACGGGAACGCGACGACGACCGAGGCGACGGGGAGGGACGCCGGGACCCGAGACCATAGGCTAACCGGTTGCGATCACGCCCCACCTGCCGTAGGTGCGGCTTGAGGTTGCTCCGCCACTTCCTGGGTGGCTGCCCAGCTCGCGAGGAGGCGCAGGGCGTCTGCAGAGGGGGAGCCAGGTTCTGCAGGGTAGATGAACAGCGAGAGGCCGGTGTCCGCCGACAATTCCATTGCCTCGAAAAGTAGGCGGAGTTCACCCACCACGGGGTGGTGGAAATGCTTGAAACCGCTGTAGTGGCGGCGCACGTTGTGCGCGGCCCAGCGAGTGCGGAATTCATCGCTTCGGGTGGAAAGCTCTCCTACAAGGTCTCTCAGCCCGCGGTCGAAGGGGTCGCGGCCGGCCTCGGTGCGGAGGATGGCAACCATATTGTTGGCGGCGAGTTCCCAATCCGGGAAGAACCGCCGGGCCCGTTCTTCATCCAGGAATATGAAGCGTGCGTAGTTGGCGGGCCGGACCGGGTTGACGTACATCTCGGAATGCAAAGCAAGGCCGAGCTTGTTGGCGGCAAGGATGTCCATGCGGGCGTTGCGGACGAATGCCGGCGCGTCAGTAATGGCGTCAAGGGCGAACTGCACACTTGGCCGGACCTGCTGTGGTGCGGATCGACGCTGCCTCTTGCTTGTTCCGGCGGTACGCGCCAGATCGAACAGGTGCGCACTCTCAGCCTCGTCGAGTTGGAGGGCCCTCGCCAGTGCCTCCAAGACGCTCTCGGACACTCCCGCAAGGTTCCCGCGTTCGAGCCGGGTGTAATACTCAACGCTCACTCCGGCGAGGGTCGCGACTTCGCCGCGACGGAGCCCTGGTACTCGCCGATTGCCGCCCGACGTCGGCAGCCCTGCCTGTTCGGGGGTGATCTTCGCGCGCCGGGAAGCAAGGAAGTCGCGAGCGTCGTTGCGGTTGTCCATGCGATCAACGATAGTGACCTCGCAGCGCCCTGAGGGAGTCCCTGACAGTACCTCTATCAACGACACCTCCCGGCAGCGGTGAGGACCCCGACGTCGTCCGGGATCCGGGCGTCGTGCTAGAAAATGTGGAAATCGCCCGCATCGGCGTTCGCGGACGGATACACCACGGGTTCCCGCCCCAACTCCAGCAGGACGTCGTTGATGCTCATTTGCCCGTCGAGTTGGACGGCCGGGACGAAGGCGGTTTCGGATTCGACTTCAGCGGTCATGGATCGATCTTATGTGCGGCAGGGCCCACGGGCGCGATGAACACGCGAGCTCCAGGCTAAGTCGCCGGGCGACGTTTTGTGTTCGAGGATCACGGTTTCTGGGATGCGGCCGCGGAGGGGGAGAGATCGGCCAGCGTAAGGGGATGTGCGGGAGCCTCCGGGAAGGGGTGGCTGATGGTCACAGCCAGATCCGGACTGACGTGGACCAGGGCACCACCGGGAAGCGCTCTCCACTCGGGGTTGTCATCCATCGGCTCGGTGGCGATGAGGACGTGTCCTGCACGCGAGGCCTCCCTACTGTGGGCGCGGATCCGGGAGCTCCGTGCGTCCAGGGGAGCCGCCTCGGCCGAGCGGGCAGGAAGCCTCTCCAGAATGTGAAGCTCATGCGTGTCCGGATACCTGACTGCCCAAACGTCGCTCGCCGTCGTCAGGATGAGGTTCAAGCTGAACACCGGCAGTTCCTTGGCGATCCAGCTGATCGCTCGGATGATACCTTCGCCGACGTCGCCATCCGCTCTTCTGCTCTCCGCGGTGATCAAGGCGAAGAGGCGCTCACTGTCTGTTTGGCCCTTCACCAGATCCGCGACTCCGGACTCCGCCAGCCGCTGGTCCAACCGCTCAAGATCGCCGAAGGCGCCGTTGTGGGCGAACAACCTCCCGTCCTGCTCGAAAGGGTGCGTGTTGACCATGGTGTGCGCGCCGGTGCTGGCATATCGCACATGGGCCAGGAATGTCGTGCTCTTCAGGACCCGTGCTTCACGTGCAAAGGCGTGGTCCTCCCATGCGGCGAGCGGCTGCTTGGCGACATGGGCCTTGCCGTCACCGTCAAAGGTGCCTATGCCGGCGCCGTCGGGCTCGCGCCGGCTCTGGTCAGCGAGGCTGTCCGGGGCGTCCAAAAGCCAGAAAGTGGCCCGGACTGCTTGCGAACCGGCATGCAAGCCGAACAATCGGCACATGGCACGCATCCTTCCTTCAATCGTCTGGCGGCGAAGCTGCTGCTGGCTAGTGGTGGAACGCCTGGGTCTGCCCACCGGCGGGCATCGGTGCCGTGAGGCCGTCCAGGTAGGCGACTTCTTTCTTGAGATCGGCCAGGAAACTGGATGCGAGGTCGCGGGTGAACCCGTTGCGGACAACGATCCGTTGGACTGTGATCTCGCTCAATCCTTCCGGCATGGGGTAGGCGGGGACGAGCCACCCATTCATCCGCAGCCTTTCGGACAAGTGGTGAAGGTTCCAATTCTCCGTGTAGCCGTCGGTGAGTTGCCAGGCAAATACAGGAATGTCGGATCCGTCGCTCCACAAAGTGAACGCCTCCATTGCCCCTATTTCACTGGAGAGATAGAGCGCCACGTCCCGGGAGGTTGCCTGGACGGATTTGTATCCCTCGTATCCGAGCCGGAGGAACAGGTAGTACTGAAGGAGCACCTGGGCGCCGGGGCGTGAGAAGTTCAGGGCGAAGCTCGGCATGTTCCCGCCCAGGTAACTGACATGGAAAATCAGGTCCTCGGGGAGTGCCTGCTCGTCACGCCAGATAATCCAGCCGAGGCCGGGGTAGACCAAGCCGTACTTGTGGCCGGAGGTGTTGATCGAGGCAACCCGCGGCAGGCGGAAGTCCCAGACGGTCTCCCGTTGCAGGAAAGGTGCAACCATGGCTCCGGAGGCGCCGTCGACGTGGATCGGAATATCAAGGCCCCGCTTTGCCTGGATCTCGTCCAACGCCGCCGAGATCTTCTCGACGGGTTCATAAACCCCCGTGTAGGTCACGCCCATGATCGCGACAACGCCGATGGTGTTCTCATCGACGTACTTGTCCAGCTCGTAGCCGTCCAGCATTTGGTGTTCCTGCGACACCGGAACGAAGCGGGCCTCCACGTCCCAGTAGTTGCAGAACTTCTCCCAGCACACTTGGACGGCCGAGCTGAGGACCAGGTTGGGTTTGTACGTGGACAGGCCGGCCGCCCTCCGTGCGTGCTGCCAGCGGCGTTTCAAGGCCAGGCCGCCGAGCATGCACGCCTCGGAAGAACCGATCGTTGAGGTTCCGACTGACTTGGCGGGATCGGGTGCGTTCCACAAGTCTGCGAGCATCCGCCAGCAACGGGTTTCGATCAACGCCGTCTGCGGGTACTCGTCCTTGTCGATCATGTTCTTGTCGAACGTCTCTGCGTACAGTTTCGACGCTTCCGGTTCCATCCACGTTCCAACGAATGTGGCCAGGTTCAAGCGGGAGTTGCCGTCCAACATGGCTTCGTCGTGGACAACCTGATAGGCGGTCGACGGAAGGGACTCACCGTCCGGAATGGTGAATCGTGGAAAAATACTGGATTCTCCCGGTCGGCTGAAGACGGGGTTCAGCTCTACTGCAGTGTCGGGTTCATGGGCTGATGTTCGGTGTGACCTATTGATGGTTCGCTCCTTTGACTCGCCGCTGCGCGAGCCGCTGCGGTGGCATGGCCCGCCAAGGCCCCACGCTACCGCGTGCGTACGCCGTACCCAAGCACTTTCGGGAGCCGCCATCGTTCAGATCGTCGCAGCCTGTGGCCTTCCAGGCCATGGTGCCAAAGTGACTCCTGGTGCATAATCGCAGGGGACGGAGCTCTGTCACCCTGAGGCTAGGAGGCACCAATGTCGATGCAGGACACTCCAGAAGATCGTCGGCCGGGGGAGACGCAAAGCGTTCCGCTGCCAGGATCGGACAGGGCTCCCGCCCCGGGCCTCCGGGACATTCTCGGCCCTGTCGATCCTTCCCATCGGATCGAAGCGACAGTCATCCTGAGGCGCCAGGAAGAAATGCCCGAGGTGCCGTCCGCTGTGCTTTCGCGGGACGAACTTGCCTCCCGATACGGCGCATCGGCCGCAGACCTGGATCTTGCAGTAGGCACTTTCACCAACCTTGGTCTCGACGTCGTGGAGTCGGACGCGGCCAGCCGCAGGATTCGGCTGGCCGGAACCGTGGAGCAGATGAGCAGCATTTTCGGGACATCCCTGGACGAGCTGACCAGCCGAAGCCCGGACGGTACCGCTATCACCCACCGGCACCGCACCGGAGGCCTCCACGTCCCTGCGGCCCTCGACGGCGTCATCGTTGCCGTCCTCGGCCTTGACGACCGGCCGCAGGCCCGCGCCCAATTCCGCGCCATTCCCCTCGCTGCGGCCGCTGCGAGCTACACCCCGCCGCAGCTGGGAAGGATCTACAATTTCCCTGCGGGAACGGACGGGACGGGCCAAACCGTTGCCATCCTCGAGTTGGGTGGCGGCTACGGGCAGCAAGACCTTGACACGTACTTCCTGGGCCTTGGTATCCCCACGCCAAGCGTCACCGCGGTGGGAGTCGACGGCGGGGCGAACCAGCCGGGGCAGGATCCGTCGGGCGCCGACGGGGAAGTCCTGCTGGACATCGAGGTGGTCGGCGCCTTGGCGCCAAAGGCCAACATATTGGTCTATTTCGCCCCCAACACCGACGCCGGGTTCCTGGATGCGATTGTCGCTGCCTCGCATGCAACCCCGACGCCGGCCGCGATCAGCATCAGCTGGGGCCAGAGCGAAGACGCCTGGACCGGCCAAGCCCGGACGGCTTTCGACCAGGCCATGGCCGACGCCGCGGCCCTCGGCGTGACGGTGACAGCGGCAGCTGGGGACAACGGCAGTGCCGACGGCGCAACCGACAACAAGGATCACGCCGATTTCCCGGCGTCGAGCCCGCATGTGCTGGCCTGCGGCGGAACCAGACTTCAAGCGGACACCGCAACAGGTGTCATCAGGGCGGAAACGGTCTGGAACGACGGACCCAACTCGGCTACCGGCGGAGGATTCAGCGACGTCTTTCCGGCGCCCTCCTGGCAGTCGGGGATCCCGGGGCACGCCAAGCACAAGCCTGTGCCCAAGAAGGCCGGAAGGGGCGTCCCCGATGTCAGCGGCGTTGCCGACCCGCAGACCGGCTATCAGGTGCGCGTCGACGGGAAAGACATGGTGATCGGTGGAACAAGTGCGGTGGCGCCGCTCTGGGCGGCCCTCGTCGCCCGGCTCGCCCAGGCCACCAACAGGCGCTTCGGCCTGATCCAGCCGCTGCTTTACCAAAACGGCAAGCAACCGGCGTCGGGCTTCCATGACATCACCTCAGGCTCCAATGGAAGCTACCACGCCGGGACCGGTTGGGATCCCTGCACAGGCCTGGGCAGTCCGGACGGCAGTGCCCTCCTTGCGTTGCTCCAAGCCAAGGCTTAGTGGACCTGCCGGAGCCATTGCGGCGGTCCAAAACCCGCCACAACACGGCTTTGACTCGGTAAACTGGTTGGTGTCCTTTACAACCTCAGGTTTCAAAGGAGGCTACACAATGGCTGGATACTTTGAGCTGGTCGATGGACCCAACGATGGGTACAGGATTGCACTGCGCGACGGTGAAGGCGAGATCCTGGCGATGTCTACGACCTTTGCCACCAAACAATCGGCTGTCCGCGGGATATCCACGCTCCGGGAGATCGCCGGAACAGCCCTCATCAAGGACAGGAGCCACGGACGGTGGACGCCGTCCCTTGAGCGTCAGGCCCACCACTTGCATCTGTTCCACCAACCCGCATGGCGGAAGCACGAAGTGAGAAGCGCAGCAGGCCGCTTGTAGCCCTGCGATAGCGCGGGTTCGCAAACCGCCCCGCACTCCAGTTCCCACAGGGCACTCCGTTACGGATTGAACGGGCTGCAATGACGCATGCCGAAAATGCCGTCCCGCCAAGTCTCCTCGGGGGGGGAAACGGCACGCCTGCGCCTGCTTTGGCTGCCCCAGCCCGAGCGGATACGATGGACGATGGCTGGCTGTGGTCCCCGTACGCCACAAGCTATGAAGCCTTATCAATGAATAGGAGACACCCGTGTCAGATGCCCAGCAGATCACCCTCATCGTCGATGGCGAAGAGACCAAGGTGACGGAGGGGACCACCGGCGCGGAACTCTTCTTTGAGCGCCGCGACGTCGTTGTGGCCCGAGTCGACGGCGAACTCAAGGACCTCGACCAAGTGCTGCCCGAGGGTGCCCAGGTTGACGGCATCACCATCGACTCGCCGGACGGCCTGAACGTCCTCCGCCACTCCACCGCGCACGTGATGGCCCAGGCTGTGCAGCAGCTTCGTCCGGACGCCAAGCTCGGAATCGGTCCCTACATCACAGACGGCTTCTACTTCGATTTCGATGTCGCCGAGCCCTTCACTCCTGAAGACCTGCGGCAGCTTGAGAAGATGATGCAGAAGATCATCAACCAGAACCAGAAGTTCGTGCGCCGCGTCGTCACCGAGGACGAAGCCCGCGAGGCCATGAAGGGCGAGCCTTACAAGCTTGAACTGCTGGGCAAGAAGAACGACGCCGCCGACGCCGGAGAGGGCGTCAACGTCGAGGTGGGCGCCGGGGACATCACCATCTACGACAATGTGGATCGCAAGAGCGGCGACAGCGTCTGGTGCGATCTCTGCCGAGGCCCGCACCTGCCCAACACCAAACTGATCTCCAACGCTTTCGCCCTGACCCGCTCCTCGGCGGCGTACTGGCTGGGCAACCAGAACAACCAGCAGTTGCAGCGTATCTACGGCACCGCTTGGCCCACCAAGGATGCGCTGAAGGCGTACCAGGAGCGCATCGCCGAGGCCGAGCGCCGAGATCACCGCAAGCTCGGCGCGGAACTTGACCTGTTTTCCTTCCCGGATGAGCTGGGCTCCGGACTGCCGGTGTTCCACCCGAAGGGCGGGATCATCCGCAAGGCGATGGAGGACTATTCGCGCCAGCGCCACGTGGACGCCGGATACGAGTTCGTCTACACCCCGCACATCACCAAGGGACACCTCTACGAGGTCTCCGGCCACCTTGACTGGTACAGGGAAGGCATGTTCCCGGCGATGCACATCGACGCGGAACTGAACGACGACGGCACCGTGCGCAAGCCCGGCCAGGACTACTACCTGAAGCCGATGAACTGTCCGATGCACAACCTCATCTTCCGTTCGCGCGGCCGCTCCTACCGGGAACTGCCCCTGCGGCTCTTCGAATTCGGCTCTGTGTATCGCTACGAGAAGTCCGGTGTTGTCCATGGTCTGACCCGCGTGCGCGGCATGACACAGGACGACGCCCACATCTACTGCACCCGCGAACAGATGAAGGACGAGCTCACCACCACCTTGAACTTTGTCCTTGGCCTCCTCAAGGACTACGGACTGGACGACTTCTACCTTGAACTGTCCACCAAGAACGAAGACAAGTTCGTTGGGGAAGACGCCGCCTGGGAAGAAGCCACACGCACCTTGGCAGAAGTAGCCGAGGCCTCGGGGCTGGAACTTGTTCCGGATCCGGGTGGAGCCGCGTTCTACGGCCCCAAGATCTCCGTGCAGGCGAAGGACGCGTTGGGCCGCACCTGGCAGATGTCCACCATCCAGCTGGACTTCAACCTGCCTGAGCGTTTTGAGTTGGAGTTCCAGGCTGCCGACGGCACACGCCAGCGCCCCGTCATGATCCACCGCGCGCTGTTCGGCTCGGTAGAGCGTTTCATGGGCGTCCTCACCGAGCACTACGCGGGAGCTTTCCCCGCGTGGCTCTCGCCCGTGCAGGTGGTCGGCATTCCGGTGGCTGAGGCGTTCAACGACTACATGTTCGACGTCGTTGGCCAGCTCAAGGCTGCGGGTATCCGTGCCGAAGTGGACATTTCCTCGGACCGCTTCCCAAAGAAGATCCGCACCGCGAGCAAGGACAAGATTCCGTTCGTCCTCATTGCCGGCGGAGAGGACGCAGAGGCCGGTGCGGTGTCGTTCCGCTTCCGTGACGGCAGCCAAGACAACGGTGTGCCCGTTGCCGAGGCCGTCCGAAGGATCGTGGACGCCGTCAAGAACCGCGAGAGCTGACGAGTCGGACACCGCGGGGGCCAGGAAAAATGCAGGAGAACACGGGCGTGACAGCTGACTATCCGGGCGATGCCGAAGTGACTGACGACTTCGGCCTGGCAGGTGTTCCTGATGCCTTCCAACGCCTGTGGACTCCGCACCGCCTGGCCTACATCAAGGGTGGGCAGAACCAGTTCAAGAACGAGGACGACTGCCCGTTCTGCGTGGCTCCGAGCCGCACGGACAAGGAATCCCTCATCGTGCGCCGCGGCAAGACGTGCTACGTGGTCCTCAATTTGTTCCCGTACAACCCCGGTCACTTGCTCGTGTGCCCGTACCGGCATGTTCCGGACTACACGGACATTACCGTGCAGGAAACGGCGGAAATGGCGGAGCTCACGCAGACCGCGATGCGGGTGCTGCGCAAGGTGGCCAACCCGAGCGGCTTCAACCTGGGCATGAACCAAGGTGTGGCCGGCGGGGCGGGCATCGCAGCCCACCTGCATCAGCACGTAGTTCCGCGCTGGGGCGGGGACGGTAACTTTTTCCCCATCATCGCCCAGACGAAGGCCGTCACCCAGACCCTTGACGAGGTCCGCCAGCAAGTGGCCGACGCCTGGCCGGAAGAGTCGGATCTGTCCGGGGAGCCGGATGCTTAATCGGCACGCCCGCGGGTTCTTCACCGGGCTGTTCTCGCCCCTGGCCCGGTTCCTGCTCAAGGTGGGGGTCTCGCCCGACGCCGTTACCGTCGTCGGGACGGCGGGCGTAGTTCTCGGTGCCCTGATTCTCTACCCCCTGGGCCAGCTCTGGTGGGGTTCGCTGCTGATCGCCGTTTTCGCGCTGTCCGACGTCGTGGACGGCATCATGGCAAGGGAACAGGGACGCAGCGGCCCGTGGGGAAACTTCCTCGACTCCACGCTGGACCGGCTGGCAGACGGCGCCATTTTCGCCGGCGTCGCAATCTGGTTCTTCACGGGAGGAGGGAACAGCGCGATTGCTATCGCGTCCCTGGGCTGCCTGGTGCTCGGGATGGTGGTTTCGTACGCCCGCGCCAAGGCTGAATCATTGGGCTTCTACGCCAATGTGGGCATCGCCGAGCGCGCTGAGCGGCTTATTTCCGTGCTCCTCGTCACCGGTCTGACCGGGCTGGGGCTGCCCCCCGTCGTCTTGCTGGTGACCCTTGTCATCCTCGCCGCCGCAACGGCAGTCACCGTCGTCCAAAGGATGGCCGCCGTCCGCGAACAGGCAATGGCAGACGTCGACGGCGGGACGCCCGCTTAAGCGGTGATTAGCCCGTAGCAGGCCCTGCTTTGCGCGACGGCGGTCAACCCCCGTGTCTCATTCCGGGCGGGTTTATGTCCGGGTGGGTCTGAAGTGGTGGTTGCGGCGGGGTGTTTGGC
>NZ_JARVRI010000047.1:0-2419 GCF_030209785.1 Arthrobacter sp. efr-133-TYG-120 | reverse complement strand
CCGGGTCGAGCGCTCCACAAGGGTGCCGATCGCGGTCCCGCCGGAGCCGATGATGTAGGGTCGGGCCGGGGCGCGGTGCCGGGATTGCTCCCGGCCCGTTTCCCCGACCCGCCCTCCGCACCGGACATGCGACTCTCATCGCATCCGGCGCTCCACGGATAGCCACTCCTCAGGCGGCGCTGGCCCACGGTGTCGGGATGTTTGATGCTCGCCACCGGTACCGTGTGATGGGTATCGTCGCGGTGTCGAACATCGTGATCCCGTTGACCTCTGGCTGGTTTCCGGGCCTTCCGGTCAGGAAACGCCGGTAGAGGTCCCGCCACGTGATTCCCGGATGTCGTTTGCGGATCCATTGGGTGACCCGATGCCACGTAAACGCATCAAGATAACCAAAGGTCGCTTTAGAGACCCCGTGGCGGAAATAGTTGCACCATCCCCGCAGGACCGGGTTGAGCCGGCCCAGCAGATCCGCCAACCCATGGTGTTCTGATCGACGTGTCAGCGCCCGCACTTTCCCGAGAATCGATAGCAACGATTTCTTGGACGGGCAGGTGTAGACGCTCATTTTGGTTGTTCCTTTCCTTCGCCGCCGCTGGATGCGGAAACCAAGAAAGTCGAACCCCTCATCCAGATGGCAAACCCGGGACTTGGCAACGGAAATCTTCAACCCCAGCGGGGCGATAACCTCCGCGACTTCGTCCCAGAGCGCGTCTGCGTGGGCCTTGGTACCAGCCACCATGATCACGAAGTCATCCGCATAACGGATGATCCGATAGGTGGCCCCGCCCCGCTTCCGGTGTGCTTCCCTGCGGTACGGGCTGCCATGGGCATCCCATTTAGCGCAGAAATGCCCGTCCAGCACCGACAACGCGATGTTGGCCAGAAGCGGTGAGACAATACCGCCCTGCGGGGTGCCGGTATCGGATTCCCTGACCTTCCCGTCACCGGACATCACACCCGCCTTCAGGAAACGACTGATCAGGGACAGGACCCTTTTATCGGCGATACGCTTGCGCACCTGCTCCATCACCGCAGAATGCTTCAGCTCGTCGAAACACGCCTGGATATCGGCCTCAAACACCCAGTGATAGCTACGGGTGCCCATAGCGTGTATCTCAGCGATCGCGTCCTGGGCCCGACGTCTGGGACGGAAGCCGTAACTTACCGACTTGAAATCCGCCTCGAATATCGGTTCCAACACCAATGCCAAGGCTGCTTGCACCACCCGGTCCGCCGCAGTCGGGATACCAAGTCTGCGCAGTTTACTGCTGCCCGGCTTCGGGATCAGACGCTCCCATACCGGCAACGGGGCAAACGTGCGGGACTTCAACTGCTCCCGTACCTGCCCCAGAAACTCCACAACCTCGGCCCCCTCGGCGATAAGCGCCGGGATACGCCGGTCAACACCGGCGGTGCGTGCACCCTTGTTCCCCCTGACCCGGCCCCACGCAACGGTGAGGAAATCCGGGTCGCAGACGAGGTTAAACACATCGTCAAAAAGGCGGCCGGAATCTTTGACCGCCCACTGGTGCAGTTTCGTCTGCATCGCACGTACCCGCACGGCCGCCCCCTCAGGGGAAGGCCATATCAGTTCACCGGTATTCACCAGTGCCTCCGTTCCTGCAGTAGCTACTGCGTCATATCCGCTGGGGCCCTTCGCCATGTGCGGGGCTTTCCCCCGCTCGGACTACTACGACCCCTCCGCCCCACCGTGCCGCCGTCGACGGACAACGCATCAACCCGGACCTTGCCGTCTCTGGCCGAGACGCCGAAGCCGGGAGCCGCACGGTGGTTCCCACGTTCACTGTCAACCGATTGGCGGGTTAGGTGCCCAGCTATGCCCCTGCGATATCGCCACGGCTACGCCGCAGGCCTTCACCGTGGCCTCCACTGCCAACGACCTTAACCAACAGCGGAGTTTCCAACACCCAGCGGGTATCGGTGCGCATCGCAGACCAGCCCATATCCACCGGATTGGAGCTGGCGGGAGACTTGAGAAGCTTTTAACACTGGTTCCTCGCGTACACCTTCCCGCCTTGCTTGCCGGACCCGGACCATCCGGTAGTACTGGCCCGTTCCGGCGTTGTCGGGGCTGCTTGCCACCCTCACCAGCGTTTCCCGGTTCAGGCTGCCCCCAGCTTCGTCATGCTGCTGCGACAGCACAACGGCGAAGGTCTTCCACCTCCGCTCGGTAAAACAGCGCCTCGTGGCGCACGAGGTCACCTTCCCAATGCCCGGGGACGGCCCGGTCCTGGACCTCCGCCGGGCGCTCACTGATCTTGAACGCCTCCTTGTAGGGGCTGTTCTTGGTCCGGTCCGCGGCGTGGGGAACGCGCTGTTTCCGTTTCAGGCTGAGCTTTTCGGCCAGATCTGCCCGCAGGATCCCGCGGGATTGGACGTACAGCGCCTGGTAGATCGT
>NZ_JARVRI010000048.1:0-3276 GCF_030209785.1 Arthrobacter sp. efr-133-TYG-120 | reverse complement strand
GCCCCCTAACCTCGCTAGCTCGGCCAGGGAACCCGGCAGAATGGGCCCACCTTCCACCCCCTAACTGCGGCGAGTGTCCATGGTCACCACGATCTTGCCCTTGGCGCGTCCCTGCTCCAGCGCGGCGAAAGCGTCGGCGATCTTTTCGAGCGGATAGCTGCTATCCACCACCGGTTTCAGTTTTCCCTCGGAAACGAGGCGTGACAGGAACTTCAAGTCTTCGCCACTGGGGTGCATGAAAAGGTAGCGGTACCGGACGTTGGCTTCACGGGCGCGGCTCCGGATTCCGAGGCTGATCGCCCAGAACAGCGCGGTCATCCAGGCCGGGGCCGCAAGGTCCTTCAGGGCCGTCTGCGGTTCGGGCATCCCCGCGATGCTGACCACTTTCGCGCCCGGCTTGAGGATCTTGAACGTCTGGTCCAGCGTCTCCCCCCCTACGAGGTCGAACGCGGCGTCGAAGCCATGAAGCACTTCGGCCAGGTTCTCCTTCGTATAGTCGACGACGGCGTCCGCCCCGAGCCGCCGCACCAACTCTTCCCCACGGGGAGACGCAGTGGTGGTCACCTCGGCGCCAAAGTACTTGGCCAACTGGATGGCAAGGGTTCCCACTCCGCCCGCGCCCCCGGAAATGAACAGCTTGGTCCCGGGCTTGATCTCGAGCTCGTCGCGCAGTGCCTGCAACGCGGTGAGGCCCGCCAAGGGAAGGCTCGCGGCCTCGGTGTAGCTGAGCGACCTTGGCATGAGCGCCACGAAATCCTCGTGGACGGCGGCGTGTTCGGCAAAAGCGCCCAGCAGGGTCTTGTCCACGCGGGCAAACACCCGGTCTCCCGTGGCGAAGCGGGTGACGCCCGGGCCTACAGCTTCCACGATCCCGGCCAGTTCGCTTCCAGCCACCAAGGGCAGCCTTGGCCTGGTGATCACCCGGACTGCACCTTCTCGTTGCTTGTAGTCCACAGGATTGAGTCCCGCGGCAAACACCCTGACCAGGACCTCGCCCGGACCGGCAACCGGCCTGGGGACGTCCTGCAGCTCCATTGCGTCGGCGCCGCCGTAGCGGGTCAGCACATAGGCGAGCACTTAGGCCCCTTTCCGGAGGGTTGATTGCTGAATGCCATTCCATATCCATGGCCCGTGTGGCAATCTGGCCGGATCAAATCCATCCAAGGCCTCGCCAAGCGGCCCTCCCGGCAAGCCGAGCGATTCCAAGATCAGGTCCCGCACCTCCGCGGCAGACAGCCCGACGGCGGCAAGGTCGCCGAGCGTCACCGCGCCGTCGCGCTTGGCCAGGCGGGCGCCGTCGCGATTCAACACCAAGGGGACGTGGGCGTATTCCGGAACGGCAATGCCCAACAAAGAGGCCAAATAGGCCTGGCGGGGTGTGGAGGACAGGAGGTCGTCTCCGCGGACTACCTGGTCCACGCCCTGTGCCGCGTCATCCACCACCACGGCCAAATTGTAGGCAGTGACGCCGTCGTTCCTGCGGAGCACAAAGTCGTCCACGACGCCCGTGTATGAACCGTGCAACTTGTCCTCGACAGTCCATTCGTGGGCTTCAGCGCGGAGCCGGATGGCTGCAGGGCGGGAGGCCCGGCGGATCTCGAGCTCCGACGTCGAAAGGTTCCTGCACGTGCCCGGGTAAGCGCCTTGTGGCGCGTGCGGGGCGGACGGAGCATCCTGGATCTCGCGTCGCGTGCAGAAGCATTCATACGTCAGCCCTGCGTCCGCGAGCCGCTCGATCGCGTCGTTGTACAGCCCGGAACGGTCCGTCTGGCGGACGACGGCGCCGTCCCACGTCACGCCGACGGCCCCAAGATCGCGGAGCTGGACTTCCTCGGCGCCGGCCCGAGCCCGGTCGAGGTCCTCCACGCGCAGCAGGAAGGCGCGGCCCGTGGAACGAGCGAAGAGCCAGGCGAGCATGGCGGTGCGCAGATTGCCCACGTGAAGCTCGCCGGAGGGGCTCGGAGCGAAGCGGCCAGCGGAAGTCATGGCACAAGACTATGCGCCGCCGGGCGTGCCTGCAGGATTCCGGGGAGGTCGGGGCCGCTGGGAGAATTGGGTACCTTTAGTTTCCAAAGAGAGGACCAACGTTGAACTCAGCTCGAGCCAAGGCGATGGTTTGCTTCTGGAAAGCCGAAGAAGGTTGGGGCGAACTTATTCTTCCCGACGGGAAGAAATGCTTCGGACAATTCTCGGTCATCGAGCAATCAGGCGGATACAGGTCCCTCAATGCAGGCGATCTGGTGGAGGTCGAATGGACCGCCGCCTCCCAAGATGAATACGACTTTGTCGCGGTGTTGATTCAGCCTTTTTGAGAACACGACCCGGGCAGCACAAGAGCCCCTCAGCTACCGCAACTCATTCGGTGGCTCAGGGGCTCTTATGGTGGTGCCGGCGTTAGGCCGCCGGGGTGCGGAAAGACGATGCGTGAACAAGAGTCAATCAGCGGCTGCGTCTTTGCGGGACGGTGATTCGGGTGGCCGGGTGGTGTACCGGAGGATCCGTAGCCTGTGGGGTCCGGCGGTAGCCTTTCCCTTCGTTGCCACTATTTGAACAGAAACACTACAACTGGCGCAACGGACTCAATCGCCACTGGTCAATCTGACTAATTGCCCACCAGAAGACGAGCAGCGGATGGTCACTTTGCCGAAGTCGGCTCCGCATTGTGCGGGAGAATGGGATCTGGTTGGACATTCTGACCAGCCGAACCTTGAGCGACCAGGCAGAAAGCGTTAGCGATGCAGGAATTGGATTCAACGGACAAGCGGATCCTTGCCGCGCTCGACGACGACCCCCGGGTGCCGATCATGGTCCTCGCCCAGCGCCTGGGCCTGGCGCGCGGGACGGTCCAGTCGCGCCTGGAGCGAATGTCGGCGTCGGGCGCTTTGCGTCCGAACAGCAGCCGCGTGCTGCCCTCAGCACTGGGCCGCGGCGTTGCGGCGGCGGTAAGTGCGGAGTTGGATCAGAGCCGGCTGAACGAGGCCATCGCTGCCCTGCGCGACATCCCGGAAGTACTCGAATGCCATGCGCCGGCCGGCGACACCGACCTCATCATCCGTGTGGTCGCAACGAGCCCGGACGATCTATACCGGGTGTCCGAAGAGATCAGGCTGTGCCCGGGAATCGTGCGCACGTCCACCAGCATGTTCCTGCGCGAGGTGATTCCGTACCGGACGACAGGGTTGCTGCAAGGCTGAGGTCATATTTGGAAGTAGTGGTTCCGCCGGGGTTTGCGGTGGGGGTCGATGTGCGGTGGCGGGATGAACCAGGGCACGCCCG
>NZ_JARVRI010000007.1:0-3898 GCF_030209785.1 Arthrobacter sp. efr-133-TYG-120 | reverse complement strand
ACAACCATTCACCGGCCAGGCCCCGACACACCGTGTCGGGGCCTGACCCACTTAACACACCCGAACACACGGCACACGAGCGAGGGTCCCACGAAAACCCCGCATATCCGAGCCCGCGTCCCACGAAAACCCTTTATTACTGAGCGGCGGTCCGGGGCATCCAACCCCGGCCCACCCATGACCCGGTTTCCCCGGACCCCCGCTCGGATATGGCCTCGAAATCCCAAACCCCCGCTCGCCTATGGACCCGAAATCCCAAACCCCGGCTCACATACACACCCTCCGAGAGCAGGTCGGCGTCGACCCTTACAATGTCAGGATGAGTAGCATGCAACAGGTTACTCCCGGAGTGTCGCTGACAGCACAGGCCACAGAGATGCTGCGGGCGGCAATCACGTCCGGTGAGATGACGCCCGGGGAGCACTATTCCGCGATCGGACTAGCCGAAAGACTCGGCGTGTCCAGAACGCCGGTACGTGAGGCCCTGCAGCTGCTCGAAAAGGAGGGCATTGTCCGGATCGAGAAGAACCGCGGCGTCCGCGTGCTCCAGATTTCACTTGATGAGATTGTGCAGATCTTCCAGATCCGAATTCTTCTTGAGCCCCCGGCAGCGGCTAGGGCCGCCGAGGTCATCACCAAGGACGACTTGGAGCATTTCCGGTTGTTGCACGGGCGGATCCTGGACGCTGCGGCCGGCGAGGACGGTCCCGGCACCCTGCAGGCGGACAAGGAATTTCACCTGTTCCTCATGGGTTTGGCGGGTAATCCCCGCCTAACGACCCTGGACGGCGAGCTCCGCAATCTCGTTCTCGCGCAAGGGTTGGTGACCATCCCTTCAATCCGAAGCAGCCAGGACTTGGCGGACGACCGTCGAGGCATTCTCGAGGCATTGGAGCGAAAGGACCCGCAGGCTGCATCGGCCGCGGTTCGAGAACATGTCACCCGTACCGCCCGGCTTCTCATTACGGGCGTTTGCGCGAAGACGCCGGGGCTGTCCTCTGATGCCTATCTGGCGAAGCTGGATCAGCTGACGAAACTCCGCGGCTGACTCCAATACGGCGAGGAATTGTTTACAAGCTGAAGACAATCCCCTACAGTTGCATGCAACATACAACTATCGAGGGAGATGGTCGTGGAATCCACAGCGGACAGCCGAAGCGGTCTGCCTCAGCCCTTGGCTGGAATACGGATCGCGGACTTTTCGCGGGTTCTAGCCGGACCGCTGTGCTCCATGATGCTGGCCGATTACGGTGCGGACGTTATCAAGATAGAGAGTGCTGCCGGCGACGATACCCGGGCCTGGGTCCCGCCTGTGGACATCGACGGCACCGGCACCTATTTTGGAAGCGTCAACCGGAACAAGAGATCAGTGGTAGCCGATCTCAAGTCCGATGAGGGATTGAGTTATGCCCGAGCGCTCGTGGCCGGCTGCGACGTCGTTATCGAAAACTTCCGCCCGGGAGTCATGGCGAAATTCGGGCTGGATTATCAGACCGTCTCCGAGAGCCGGCCGGATATTGTCTACTGTTCGATCTCTGGCTTCGGGGCTGGCACCGGCGCGGATCTGCCTGGCTATGACCTGCTCGTGCAGGCACTTGGCGGTCTGATGAGTATTACCGGCCAAGCGGACGGAGAACCCAGCAAGGTGGGGGTTGCCCTGGTTGACGTCCTCACGGGACAGAATGCCCTGGCAGGGATCCTGATGGCCTTGCGGGTGCGCGATGCCGCAGGGACCGGCCAGCAGGTGCAGATCAACCTCTTTTCTTCGCTCCTGGCAGCCCTGGTCAACCAAGCCACGGCCACTTTGGCCACGGGCTGTTCGCCTGCCCGGCTAGGTAATGCACACCCCAGCATTGCCCCTTATGAGACATTCCGCACTGGCGGCGGCACGCTCGCCATCGCGGTCGGTAACGACCGGCAATTTGCGGCCCTTGCGTCAGTTCTGGGACTCAAGGGATTGCCCGAGCAAGCGAGGTTCTTCACTAACGAACGCCGTGTAGCGTCCCGAGAGGAGCTGCGGATTGTGGTCGAGACTGCGCTCGATGCTGACACTGCTGCGAATTGGCAACGGAAATTGCTCGCCGCCGGTGTTCCTGCGGGGAGGGTCAACACCGTCGGCGAGGCTTTCGAACTGGCAGAGCGCCTGGGGCTGGAACCGTCGATCATTGTCACTGACCCCGCCACAGGTCGCAGCTCCCGGCAGTTGACCAACCCGATCCGGCTGTCCGCGTCGGCGCCGAGCTACAGGCAAGTTCCCCCGGACATTGGCGAGCACCAAGGGTCTACCTTCGCAGTCCGACCTCCAAACACATCCGCGAAAGGCACATAGATGTCCGATATCAGCGATCTGATTGACTTTGATTCCCTCCTCAGCGCGGATGAGCGTGCACTGCGCGATTCGGTGCGGGCCTTCGTGGATAGCGAAGTCAGGCCACACGTCGCAACTTGGTATGAAAGGGCCGTTTTCCCGCTGGAACTTGTCCCTGAACTGGCCAAGATGGGCCTGCTCGGCATGCACCTGAAGGGTTACGGCTGCGCCGGCCGATCCGCCGTCGAATACGGCCTGACCGGAGCGGAACTTGAGGCTGGCGATTCCGGGCTGCGGACCTTCGTCTCGGTGCAGGGCTCACTGGCGATGAGCGCCATCTACAAGCACGGTTCGGATGAACAGAAAGCCGAATGGCTGCCTGCGATGGCCGCGGGGGAAGCGATCGGCTGCTTTGGGCTGACGGAACCGACGGCGGGGTCGGATCCGGGTGGCATGACTACCTTTGCGCACCGCGACGGAGGCGACTGGATCCTCAACGGATCAAAACGCTGGATCGGCCTAGCGTCGGTCGCCAAAGTCGCCATCATCTGGGCCCAGACCGACGGCGGCGTCCGCGGCTTTGTAGTCCCAACCGAGACACCTGGATTCACGGCGACGCCGATCGAGCCTAAGCTCTCCATGCGGGCCTCCATCCAATGCGACATCGAATTGTCCAACGTGCGACTACCCGAAAGCGCAATGCTGCCAAACGTCGTCGGGCTCAAAGGGCCCTTCTCATGCCTGAACGAAGCCCGCTACGGGATCATCTGGGGCGCCATGGGCGCTGCTCGCGATGCGTTCGAGGTAGCCCTCGATTACTCCAAGGGCCGTCTGCAGTTCGGCAGGCCGCTGGCCGGCTACCAGCTGACCCAGCAGAAGTTGGTTGATATGGCCCTGGAGATCAATAAGGGATTCCTCCTGGCCTTGCACCTTGGGCGCAAGAAGGACGCCGGCACCTTGCAGCCGGACCAGATTTCGGTGGGCAAATTGAACAACTGCCGCGAGGCCATCAAGATTGCCCGCGAAGCCCGCACAATCCTTGGCGGCAACGGAATAACGCTGGACCACTCACCCTTGCGGCATGCCAACAACCTGGAATCCGTTCGCACGTATGAAGGCACCGACGAAGTCCATACCCTGATCTTGGGTAGCAAGCTCACTGGTATCGCCGCGTTCCGTTAGGGGCCCGACGCCGGAACCCGCGTTCCGCCGTCGACGTCGCCGCGGCGGTCCGATCGGGCGCTGTGGATCCCTCTGAGGTGCGGGGTACGGCGGGGCGTCAGTGCTGGATTTGCGCGCGGCACAGAAGCCGTGTAATGTCTTCTAAGTCGCCGCGAGGGAGACAGCCTAGAGCTGGGAACCACGGGTGGCCAACCCCTTCAAATTGAGCCTAAAACGGCTGGTGCTTCGTGCGCCGCAATTTGAGGGAAATTCGAATTGTAATCGTGAAATTGGTTGAGATACTGATTTGCAAAGCGATGGTGGTTCGGGTAAGTTTGGAAAGTTGCTCCGGAGCGAGTCTGGGCCCTTTGGTGGGTTGGGTGGTGCCGGGTGTGTCTGTTGTTTGAGAACTCAATAGTGTGCCAAGTT
>NZ_JARVRI010000041.1:0-5799 GCF_030209785.1 Arthrobacter sp. efr-133-TYG-120 | reverse complement strand
CAGACGTCGAAGTGCAACAAAAATCCCGGAGGGTACGACGTGCTGCCCTCTCCGGCACTCATAAATGCCGGCCCGGAATGGAACCTTAGGTGAACGTTATAGCCCGGATTGCCCGATCATATGTCACGCGGCGGGTGATGTTTGCCGTGCTTGTGCTGTGGGCAGTCTTTACTGCGGTATTCATCATCCTCTTCATCGTGCCAGGGGACCCGGCACAAGTCATTGCCGGCGGCGCCGGGGGGCTTGAGGCAACCGACGAGCAACTGGCTGCCATTAGAGCCCAGTACGGACTCGATCAGCCAGTAATTGTCCAGTATTCCAGCATGCTGTGGGGCGCGGTTACTCTGGATTGGGGCACGTCATTCGTATTCAAGCAGCCGGTATTACCCCTTCTTGCTGCGAACTTCGCCAGCACGGCACAATTGGCAGCCTTTGCTTTGATTGTCGCTGTGGTGCTAGGCCTGTTGATTGGCGGGCTAGCTGCCTACACGCAGTCACGGCTGCTGAGCTCGACGCTGGACGCGCTACCGCCGATCGGCGTCGCCACGCCGACCTTCTGGGTCGGTTTGGTGCTGATGCAAGTATTCTCGTTCACGCTGGGCTGGTTCCCCGCATCAGGGGACCAAGGGCTCGCCTCGGTCGTCCTTCCCGGATTGACCATGGCCATCCCTGCGGCGGCCACCATCGCGCAGGTCTTCGCCAAGTCCCTGCGAACGGCTTCCAACGAGCCATTCGTTCCGGTAGCGAGGGCCAAGGGTCTGTCTAGATTGCGGGTCTTCCTCTCGCATACCGCTCGCAACGCCCTCTTGCCCACGGTGACAGTGATGGGCCTGGTCATCGGATCCCTGTTCGCTGCTTCGACCGTCTCGGAAACAATCTTCTCCCGCAACGGACTCGGTATGGCGCTCCAGCACTCGGTGCAATCGAAAGACATCCCAATGGTTCTCGGAGCAGTGATGTTAGTGGCCGGTGTGTACGTAATCACGACGCTCGTTGTGGATCTTCTCTATCCCCTGATCGATCCCAGGCTGCGTTCGCAGACAGCACGAATCTCTGCAGCCAATGGCCCCTCAGAGCAGTCAGCAATCGAAGAAAGGGTGAGCGCATGAATGCTGCCGGGGTTAAGAACGGCCATGCTGTCCTGTTGCCGAATATGCAGCCCACAGGCGACAAGAAGGCCCGTGCCTGGAGTACGGCATTCGTGCACCTCTTGAGGAAACCTACACTGATTCTTTCAGGCCTGATCATTGGTGTGGTGCTGCTGTGGGCATTCGTGCCAGACGTTTTCTCCCCTTACGATCCGATCCGCGCTGACGTCAGTAAAATACTGCTGCCGCCGAGCACGGCACATTTCTTCGGGACGGATGAACTCGGCCGGGACGTATTCTCGCGGGTTGTTGAAGGCACCGCTGTTTCGCTCATTGCGCCGCTCATCGCTGTAGCAATCGGCCTTGTCTTCGGCGGACTTATCGGTCTACTCGCCGGATTCCTCGGACCGGTAGTCGATGGATTCCTAATGCGCGTGGTGGATGTCGTCCTCGCCATCCCGATGCTGGTCTTGGCCATGACCGTTGTCACAGCCGTAGGCTTCGGCGCGATGCCACTCGCCATCGGTGTCGGTATCGCCATGGTTGGTTCGGTTGCGCGCGTCATGCGATCCGAAGTACTGAGGATTCGTCAACTGACCTTCGTGGATGCGGAACGCTCCATGGGTGCCCCGGCCGCGTACATCGTCTTCCGACACGTTCTTCCGAGTTCAATGGGGTCCGTTCTGGTTCTCGCTGTGCTCGATTTTGTCCAAGCAATTTTGGCCATTGCAGCCCTTAGCTTTCTGGGTTTCGGCGCTCCACCACCAACGCCGGAGTGGGGCTCTGTGGTTTCAGCCGGCGAACCCTACCTGACAACCGGCTGGTGGATCGCCACTCTGCCTGGGCTAACGATTGCTGTTTTCGCGGTGGCCGTCAACCGCATCGCCCGCGAGCTCCAGAAGAACCGAGGCATACGATGAGCATCACTGACGTCCCAGTCACAGAACCCCTGTTGTCAATAGAGGACCTCCGAGTGTCCTATGACACCGGTCGGGCAAAAACGGAAGTTCTACACGGCGTTTCACTCACCGTCGGGGTCGGCGAGACTATCGCAATTGTCGGGGAATCTGGATCCGGGAAGAGCACGACGGCGCAGTCGGTTGTCCGGCTTCTCCCGGGACGAGGGTCCATAGATAGCGGCAGAATCCTTCTGAAGGGCACCGACATCGGCTCACGCTCGGATAAGCAAATGCGTGCTATCCGTGGTGCTCGGATCTCCCTCATTCCGCAGGATCCAATGGCCTCGCTCAATCCTCTGATCAAGATCGGTCGCCAGGTGGCGGAAGCCCTCGCCGTACACGGTCATCTAAGCGAAGACCCCACCGAGCAGGTCATTCAGATGCTTGGTGAGGCAGGACTACCCAACGCGCCGCGCGTGGCCCAGCAATTCCCTCACCAGCTCTCAGGAGGCATGCGGCAGCGGGTGCTCATTGCCATAGCCCTTGCTTGCACACCCGAGCTAGTAATTGCAGACGAACCAACCAGCGCACTCGATGTAACCGTCCAGAAGCACATTCTTGACTACGTCAGCGACAGAACGGCAAGCATCGGAGCCTCGATGCTCCTGATCACCCACGATCTAGGGGTCGCGGCAGACCGCGCCCACCGCCTCGTCGTGATGAATAAGGGCGTTGTCGTCGAGGACGGCCCTACCGATCAAGTACTCGGATCACCACGCGATCCATATACACGCCGCCTACTAGCCGCAGCTCCTGGACTGTCCAGCGCTGTACTTTACGCTCCGCTCAAGGGTTGGCCAGAACTGAGCGAGCGAAAGCCGCTGTTAAGAGTGACCGATTTGCGGAAAACCTTCCGTACTAGGGGCGGCATGGAAGTGAATGCGGTTAACGACGTATCGTTCGACGTTTTCGCAGGAGAAACCGTCGGTATCGTCGGAGAATCAGGGTCTGGCAAATCCACCGCCGCCCGGATTCTGCTCCGGCTCGAACAGGCAGACAAAGGCAGCATTCAATTCGACGGAACAGCGATCGAGCACACGCAAGGCCGCGCCCTCCGCGCTCTTCGACGCGCGATGCAGATGGTGTACCAAAACCCTTTCGGCAGCCTCAGCCCACACTTGACGGTAGGGCAGGCCATCGCGGAGCCGCTCCTCATCCACCGGATTGGACGTCGCGCCGAGCACAAGGAAGCCGCTGCGGAGCTCCTCAAGCTTGTTTCACTTGACGAAAGTTATCTGGAGCGCAGCCCAGCAACCCTGTCGGGGGGGCAACGTCAGCGGGTCGCGATTGCGCGTGCTCTGGCGCTGTCTCCTCGCTTGGTCGTGCTGGATGAAGCAGTCTCGGCCCTGGACGTCTCTGTCCAGGCACAGATTCTGGAATTGCTCGCTCAGATCCAGCAGGAACGCGGTGTCTCTTTCCTTTTCATTTCCCACGACCTGGCGGTTATCCGCCAAATCGCCCATCGCGTCGTGGTAATGCGAAATGGGTGTGTCGTCGAACAAGGGCCGACACAGGCAGTCTTCGACAATCCCCAAAACCCCTACACTCGCGCCTTGCTTTCGGCGATTCCAGGCCGCACTCTGACCGCGCACCGCAACTGATTTCCTGCTTTCAATTCAATAGAAAGGCTAGTTATGAACCGATTCATATTTTCCCGCCGCGGGCGCATAGCCGGAACCGCTACAGCACTGACGCTGTCGTTGATGGCGCTGACTGCATGCAATACCGGAGGAGGCGCCACGAACCCTGATGCCCCGGCCGCTGAGGGTGGAACACTGCGGGTCCTCCTGGCGGCTCAGGCGTCATGCATTGATCCTGCGGTCGCTTTCTCAGGCAACGAGCGCGCCATTGCACGTCCTCTTGCCGATTCATTGGTATCGATGGATCCGAAGACTGGGGAGATCAAGCCCTGGCTGGCCGAAAAGTGGGAAGCAAACCCGGATTCTACCGAGTTCACTTTCCACCTAAAAACCGGATCCACGTTTAGCGACGGAACGCCTGTTGATGCTGAGGCAGTAAAGAGTACGTTCGACTACATCACCAAAAACCTCCTGACATCTTCATTTCGCGGCGCCGGTTACCTTCGAAAATACGTAAAGACCGAGGTCGTGGATGCACAGACGGCGCGGGTGGTCTTTGGCGCCCCGGCACCTTATTTCCTCGCAGGAGCGACTACGAACACACTGGGAATTCTGTCCGTCTCGTCCGCAAAGAAGAGCCCGGATGAGCGCTGTGCCGGCGACTACATCGGGAGCGGACCTTTTACTCTCGACGAATACACTCAGGGCCAGAGTGCCAAAATCGTGAAGCGCCAGGGGTACCAGTGGGGGCCCGCAACTGCAGACCACCAAGGTGCTGCCCACTTGGACGCGATTAACTTCAAGATCATCAACGTGTCGAACGCTCGCAGTGGCAGCCTGCAGTCCGGTCAAGCTGACGTCATGATCGATGTCGCAAAGGAGGACATACCAATGCTGGAGAAGAGCGGCACGGTAAGTTTTGGCACCCAACCAGGAATGCCGATGTCGCTACTCGCCAACTCCTCACGCCCGGGCCTAAAAGACAGCGCGATACTGGAAGCACTCCGGACAGGGTTCGACCGCTCAAGCGCTGTCAGAGCCGTCCTCGGCGAACGATACACGGCAGCCACAAGTGTCCTCACTGCGAACCTGCCGCAATACAAGGACGAAAGCAAGCTACTTGAATTCAACCCAAAGGGAGCGGAGAGCGCACTCAATGATGCCGGATGGACCGCAGGACCGGATGGGGTTCGGGTCAAAGACGGAGTGCGTGCTGAGTTCGACGTTAACTTCACATCAACCTACCTTGCGGCATCTTCGCAGCTGCTTCAGCTGTTTCAGCAGCAGATGAAGGACCTCGGTATCGTCATCAACCTGCACGACCTTCCGCAGGCCGGGCTACTACAGACGATCAGCACACATGACTACGACTTCTACGTCACATCGCTGACCGATGTCGACCCTGACATCATCCGTTCGACGGCAACTCGCATCCTCGACGCAGAGACTCTCAAATCTTCAGGAGTGCAGGCGTTGTTCGATGCAACAGCCCAGAAAACCGACCCGAGCGCACGAGCCGTTCTGTTCGGCGACGTTCAAGACGCACTCATCGAGAAGGGTTTCGTCATCCCGATTTGCGAGGCAGGTCAGCTAGTTGCCTCCGGGCAGAAAGTGCGGCACCTGGGTATGGACTTCCAAGGGTACTTGGATTTCTACGACACTTCGCTCGCGAAATAGGGCCGTGCAAGCGCGGAGGCGCCGAGACGAAACTGCGCGAAACGGTCGGCCTTCGTCATCTGGACGGTCGGCTCGATGTCCCAAGAAAGGCGGGTCAGACCGGATAGGCGATCGCATTCAAACCATTGTCTGCACTTTGGTCATGCCCTCTTAGCCTAACCAGTTCGGATGACCGACTAAATCAAAAATGGAGGGATACCTGCAACAATTGACACAGACGACTCGTGGCGACCGGAAACTGAAGTTTCCATGCGGCACGAGTCGTCTGTGGTGCTATAGGAGAATCCGCGGTGGAGCCCTGCCTTCGGTGAAGGCGATGACAGCTCTGTGAAGCATCGAGCCAGCAGTTACATGTTTCGCAGCCCCTTGGCCAGCTTTTTGTAACGGTCAGCGACTTCGCGCCGCGTGTTCAAGCCCCACTTAGCGTAGAGATGTGACGGACGAAGGGCGTCGGGGCATTCTGGTCACTCGACATGGCTTCGGTTCTTTCACGGG